>JAJQFY010000192.1 GCA_021200935.1 Oscillospiraceae bacterium | reverse complement strand
GACGCTACCAAAAGCGGCTCAAGTGTATGACTCCTATGGAGTTCCATGCCGCTGCGTAACTGCACGAAAAGATGGCCTCTGCCCTGGGGCAAAAACCATCTTTATAGAAATCCTTTTTGTTTTTTTTCACTGTCTACTTGACAGGGGGCACTTCACCCGGGCGGCGGTGATGTTTTCCTCCATCTCCGGCAGGCGGAAGCGGCAGCCGGTCAGGGCCGTCTCCAGCCGGGGGGAAAGCTCCCATTCCATGGCGTCCGTCCAGACGGCGCAGCGGCGGATGAGGCCGCTCTCCACCCCCAGCTCCAGCCCCAGCTACCCCCAGGGCCAGCGGCCCTGGCAGGAGAAGTCAAAGGGCAGCCGGGGGCCGAAGCACCAGCCCCAGCTCTGGTTCCGCTGGAAAAAGCCCTGGATGGCGGCCTCGTCCAGCCGCTCCGGCGGCACCGGCGTTACCGGCAGGCCGTACACCCTCCCGAAAGCCAGGGCCAGGGCCTCTTTCAGGGCGGGAACGGTGATGTCCGGCTGCAGATCCCTCAGGTTCACCACCCTGGCCCGGACGGAATCCACCCCCTTGGCCGCCAGCTTGGCGGGGGAGGGATTCAGGTACCGGCCCATTTTCTCCCTGTCCACCTGCACCAGCAGGGTGCCGTGGTGATAGGAGCGGCCCCGGTTGTGGTAAAAGGCGCTGCCGGAAAATTTCTTCCCCTCCGCCGTCAGGTCGTTCCGGCCCGACAGAACCGCCGGGACGCCCAGGCTCCGGCAGGCGGTCAGAATGACCGCCGTCTGCTTTCTCAGGTCATAGTCCGCCGTGGGGAGCAAAAACGTAAAGTTCAGGTTTCCCAAG
Organism: Oscillospiraceae bacterium; assembly: GCA_021200935.1. GTDB lineage: Bacteria > Bacillota > Clostridia > Oscillospirales > Oscillospiraceae > CAJOIG01. The sequence continues at coordinate 2,241 of JAJQFY010000192.1, read as the reverse complement.
TCGTGGAACACCGCCCCGCCCCCGGAGAGGCGGCGGGCCAGGGTACCCCCCTCCGATTCCAGGCAGGACACCCGGCACTCCTTCCAGGCGTTCTGGTTCCGGCCAATGACCACCGTGTTCTGGTTCTGCCAGAGGTATAAAATACACTCCCCCGGCTGAACCGTCTCCAAAAGCTGCTGCTCCACCGCCAGGTTATAGTGGGGGTCGAAGCCGACCCCCTTGTATAAATACAGCCGTTCCGTCATGCCTCCTCCCAGCGGAGGACGGGGGTTCGGGAGGCCCGCACCTCGTCCGGGCGGCCAATCTGGGCATGATGGGGGGCGGCGCGCATATAGTCCGGGTCTTTGTACCCCAGATCGTAGAGTTCGCGGAATATCTCCGCCACCCAGTCCAATGTCTCCTTGCTCTCCGTCTCCGTTGGCTCCAGCATCAGGGCCTCGTGTACGATGAGAGGGAAATACATGGTGGGCGGGTGCATTCCGTAGTCGATGAGGGACTTTGCCACGTCCAGGGCGGAGACGCCGGTGGCCTTTTTATACGGCCCCAGATCCAGCACAAACTCGTGCATACACACCCGGTCATAGGCGGGCTGGAAGGTAGCCTTGATTTTCTCCATGAGATAGTTTGCGTTCAGCACCGCGTTTTGGGCCGCCTCCGGGATGCCCTCCCGGCCCAGGCTCATAAGATAGGTCAGCGCCCGGACAACGACCAGGAAGTTCCCCTGGAAGGAGCGCACCTGGATATGGCCCGGCTCCTCCGCCAGGGCGGAGCGGGGCAGAAATTCCGCCAGAAAGGCCTTGCAGCCCACGGCGCCCGCCCCCGGCCCGCCGCCGCCGTGGGGGGTGGCAAAGGTCTTGTGCAGATTCATGTGGATGCAGTCGAAGCCCATATCCCCGGGACGTACCACCCCCATGACCGCGTTCAGGTTGGCCCCGTCGTAGTAGCACAGGCCCCCGGCCTGATGCACCAGGCGGGTGATCTCCAAAATATTCTCGTCAAAAAGGCCCACGGTGTTTGGGTTTGTGAGCATAAGCCCGGCGGTGTCATCCCCCAGCACGGCCTTCAGGGCCTCGATGTCCACGCACCCGTCCGGGGCAGAGGGGACGTTCACCACCTGGTAGCCGCACATGGCGGCGGTGGCGGGGTTGGTGCCGTGGGCGGAGTCGGGGATAATGATTTTCCTGCGCCCCGTGTCACCCCGGCTGTCGTGGTACTGCTTTACGAGCAGCACCCCGGTAAATTCTCCATGGGCCCCGGCGGCGGGCTGGAAGGTCATGGCGTCCATGCCGGATATTTCGCAGAGATAGCGGGCGGCGGTGTCCAGCACCTCCCGGCAGCCCTGTACCGCGCTTTCCGGGGCCAGGGGGTGTACGCCGGTGAAGCCCTCCAGGGCGGCCATGTCCTCGTCGATGCGGGGGTTATATTTCATGGTGCAGGAGCCAAGGGGGTAGAACCCGCAGTTGACCCCGTGTACCTGCTGGTTCAGGGCCGTGTAGTGGCGGGAAAGATCCACCTCGCTGACCTCCGGCAGGGCGGGGGCGTCTGCCGGGCGAAGCCCTCCGGCAGGGGGGCGTAGTCCACATCGCACTTGCCCAAAATGTCGCACCGGCGGCCCGGGACGCTTTTTTCAAATATCAGCTTCATTTCGACAGCACCTCCCTGACGATGGCGGCGGCCCGGTCAAGGGCCTGGCGGCTGGCCTTTTCCGTGGCGCACCACAATATGCCCTCCGGCACAGGCAGGCCGCCCAAAATCCCCTGGGCCTCCAGGGCGGACAATATCTCCTCCCGCCGGGGGGCGGTGGTGACAAATTCCTGATAGAAGGGGCCGGGGTACACAAGCTCTATCCCGTCGATGGCGGTGAGGGCCTCCGCCAGATAATGGGCCTTCGCCATGGACTGTTGGGCGGCCTCCGCCAGCCCCTTCGGCCCCATGGCGGAAAGATACACGGCGGCGGTCAGGGCGCACAGGGCCTCGTTGGAGCAAATGTTGCTGCCGGCCTTCTCCCGGCGGATGTGCTGCTCTCTCGCCTGGAGGGACAGGACAAAGCAGCGCTCGCCCGCGCTGTCCACGGGCTGGCCCACAATACGGCCCGGCAGGCGGCGCATATATTTTTCGTGGTGGCCATAAAGCCCAGGTACGGCCCGCCGAACCCAAGGGGCAGGCCCAGGCTCTGCCCCTCCCCCCCGGCCACGTCCGCCCCCTGCTCCGCCGGGGTTTTCAGGATGCCAAGAGAGATGG
>JAJQFY010000187.1 GCA_021200935.1 Oscillospiraceae bacterium | reverse complement strand
CTTGTTCTTATGACTGCTTCTTGCCATAATAATAGCCCCCTTAGTGTAGCCTCGAAATTTTTGCTTTTTCGAGTGTCTACTCTATGGGGACTATATCAAGCTGCGCCGGTACAGCGTTTCGTTTTGCTGTCGTTTACTGGGCGAGGTACTCCTCATAGGTCATGCAGGTGAACAGGGCGTTGATGGCGCCGTACATGGTGCCGTCCTCCAGGCCGGTGTAGTCCTCCTCCTGGGCCTCGGCCAGCTCGCTGATGAGCTGGTTGTAGATGTCCACGGTGGGGTCGGTGTTGACAAGCTCGGTCAGGTAGGCAATGTAGCCCTCCCAGTCGCCCTCAGAGGCGGCAGCCTCCACAGACGCGCCCTCGGCGGGGGCAACAACAATGTCGCCCTCCCAGGTGCCGCCGGCGGAAACATCCACTTCCTCGCCGTCCACGGTGACAATGCCGCTCACGGCGGAGCCAGCCTCAACGGTGAGCTGCGCCAGATAGCTCTCGCCGGTGACAGTCCAGACGGAGCCGTCGGTCAGAGAGACATACACAGGGTTGTTGATGGTGGAGCAGGGGGTGATGGTACCGTTGGCGCAGTACTGCGCGTCGTTATAGAAAATGCAGTAGCCAACGATGTCGGCAGCGTCGCAGGTCGTCCCGGCCTCGTCATAATAGAAGGTGATGTCGCCGTTGTCATCCTCGTAAACGGGGTTGTAGACGATGGTGCCGAACAGGGTGTAGGTGACAGTGGACTCATAGGCCGCGCCGGTCTCGTCCACGCAGATGTAGCGCATATTGTCCGCGCTCTCCTCAGCCTCCAGGTCGAAGTCGGGGTTCTCTACCACGTAGAAGGAGGCGTTGTCGTGCAGGAAGGTGCCGGAGGAGATAACGCCTGTTACCTCGGTACCCTCGAAGGCCAGGTCAAGATAGGCCCCGTCGGTGTCCGTGTTGTAGAAATCGCCCTCCAGGGTCATGCCGGTCATGATGGCGTTGGCGCCGCTGGCGGGAGCCTCGCCGCTGTCCTCAACCTCATACAGGAAGGGCGCGGTGGCGGTGGCCCAGCAGTTGTCATAGGCGTATTCGCCCATGCTGGCGTCGTCGGTAATCTGCTGGTGGATGATGATGGGCGCGTCGATGGTGACGGTCTCGTCCATCAGTATGGTCATGTAAGCCTGCTTCAGCAGGATGGCGGCCTCGTCCGCGATAATGTCCGTGCCGGTGATGTCAAAGGTGCCGCCGCTGGCCCCATGGGACATGATGCCGAACTTGGCCTTGAGAACACTGCGCTGCTCGGTCACGTCCTCCAGGGCCACATTGTCAAGGAACATCTCCCAAACACCCGCTGCGGACTCAATGCCGGAGCTGCTCTCGCTGCTGGCCTCGTCGGACGCCTCCTCCTGCGGCTGGTTAATCAGCGCGTCCAGGGCCTCCAGGTTCTCCTGGGAGCTGGCCCCAATGGTAAAGCTGCCCCGCGCCACGATGCCGTAGGTGTTCTCCTCCGCGCCGGAGAGATCTACCTGGAATCCGTAGAAATGGGAGGGCAGGCTCAGCACATAGCTGCCATAGAGGCTGTTGAAGGCCGCGCCATAGCTGTCGTCGTAGGAGGCGTCGGAATTGATGATAATGATGGAGTTGCCGCCGTCCGTGGAATACACGCCCCAGCCGTTGCTGGTGGCGCTGGTGTTGTAGTACAGCACGTTGGCGGAGCCGATGACGTTGGTGGCCCGCAGAGAGCCATACAGTCCCAGCACCCAGGGAACCTCGGTAATTGCGCCCTGAACGTTGGAATAGGGGGCAATGCCGGAGTGCAGGCCGGTGGCGTCCAGCGCGGTGCCGTAGCCGTTAAACTGGGAGTCCATGACCAGCACGTCGCCTGCCGAGGAGTTCAGGGTGGACATGATCGCTCCCACCGTGGTGACGGACACGTCCTGAACAATTACATTGCTGTCGCTCCCTGCCACGGAAATGGCCGCGCCGAAGACGTTGCCATATTCGCACAGGCCCAGGCCCTCCACCAGGATGTCAATGCTGCGGATGATGGTGTCGGTGTTCTCCACGGCAATGGCGTTGATGCGATCCTCGTTCACGGTCAGGGTGGTGCCGCTGCCGTCGAATACGACCCAGCCGTCCTCCTCCGTGATGGAAACGGCTTCGTCAAAGGCGGACTCTACAAAGAGAATTTCCTCCCCGGCGTTGAACAGGAAACGGAAAGCCTCGTCCTCAGCGTTGCCGGTCTCATCATAATCGCCGTAGGTGTAGTCCTCTGCCTGGAGGGTCAGAACCACGTTTTCGTAGCTCCCCGCCTCAGGGCGAACCACAACGCCGTCCGCTGTCATAATGAGCCGGTAGCCCTCCGCCGCTTCCACGGCGCAGTCCTCCCCGATGACCAGGGACGAGAGGGTCATATCCTCGCTGACGGTCAGGGTCTCCCCGTCGGCCAGAACAAGGGCGTCCTCCGCCGGGTCGGCGCTTGCCATGGCCGGAACCCCCGCCATCAGCAGGGCCGCCACCAAAAACAGTGCCAAAATAGCGTGCCGTTTGATTTTCATATGCTTCCTCCTTAAAAAATTTTTATATAAAAAGCCCGAAAGCCTTCTATAACAAAAGGAGCGTGTTACACAAATAACAAAAATGTTACAACAATAGTTTAACGTATTTTACCAGCACTGTCAACTATATTTTTCAGCCCCCGGCGGTATAGGGGCCTCTCCCAGCAATAGGTGAGGGCGGCGGCCACAAGCCCGGCGGCCAGGAAGCACAGGATTGTATATTGTATCTGCCAGGGCTGCTCCATGGCCTGGTTGGGCAGGGCCGAGACATAGGCGGGGATGCGCCAGTCCTTCAGGCGGCAGGCCAGAAACTGGTGCCATATATAATAGTTGTAGGAGATACCGGCCAGGAATTTTGTCACAGGATTTCCCACCGCCCGGCAGAAGCCAGCAGGCCCCAGACAGCCGCACACCAGAAGCGTTCCGCTTAAAAGGCCCAGGGGCAGCCGCCACAATAGCTGCTCCCGGCGCATTTGGGCGTAGTCCCCGGTGGACTGCACATATAAAATCTGGCAGATAACCAGCAGACACAGCACGCTCCCTGCCGCCAGAAGCCGCCGGAGGCCGGGGGAGATCTCCCGCCCCTCCCACCGGGCCAGCACCCAGGCGGCCCCCATGCCGCAGGCG
>JAJQFY010000155.1 GCA_021200935.1 Oscillospiraceae bacterium | reverse complement strand
TCCAAAATGCCGCCCCGGCGGGCGAACTGGCCCGGCCCCTCCACCTGCTCCGCCGGGCGGTAGCCCAGGCGAAGAAGCCTGTCCACCCCGTCCTCCATGGGAAGGCAGTCCCCGGTCTTTACGGAAAAGCAGGCCCGGATTAGCGCCGAAGGGGGGATCGTCCTTTGCAGCAGCGCCCCCACGGTGCATACCACCGGGCCGGTTCGCCCCGCCGCCAGCTTGTCCAGCAGCTTCAGCCGCCGCTGCTCCCCCTGGCGGGACACGCTTTCCATGTCGTAAAAGGAAAACTCCCGCCCCGCCAGCACCGAAACCTCCTGCCCCAAAAAGCACCGCAGGTCGCCGGCCATGGCCTCCGCCGCCGTGTCGTCCGGGGCCACCACCCACAGGGGCCGCCCGGTTTTTTCCGCCAGGGCCGCGCCCAAATTGGCCCGGTGTACCGGCCCCAGGCCGGAAACCAGGGCAGGCAGACGCCCCCCCTCCACAGCGTCCGGGAGGGGGGATAGATTTTTGTTTTCCAAAATGGCTTCTGATAGAATTTTCACATGACTTACCTCGGTTAGATTCCCCTTCATTTTAATCCATCCCTTCCCGTACCGCAAGACTTTTTTCCCGTCCTATTCATTTTCCCTTTTCGTACTGTTATTTGAATATTGTATTTGCAGACAAAAAATGGTATAATGCGTTGTTAAAAAAGAACAAAGAAGGACGGGAGGGCGAATGAATTCCTTAGACGATATATGGCAGAGCATTTTGAAAAAGCTTTCCAGCCAGCTCACGCCCACGGCGATCAACACCTGGTTCTCCGACTGTCAGCCTGTGGAGCTGGGGGAGAAGCGGCTGGTGCTGCAAACCTCCTCCGATTTTAAGCGAAATATCATCCTCCAGCGGTTCGGCCAAACCATCCGGGACGCCCTCGCGGATCTGTTCGCCTGCGAGTTTGACATTCTAGTGCTGGTGGGGGACGAGCTGGACGAATACAAACGGGAGGGGCCGGACGACAATCTGCCGGAGGCCGCCGCCTATACCTTTGACCGCTTCATCGTGGGTCAGTCCAACAAGTTCGCCCACGCCGCCGCCATCGCCGTCTCGGAAAATCCGGGGACGGTCTATAACCCTCTTTTTATCTACGGCAACTCCGGCCTGGGGAAGACCCACCTGCTGCTGGCCATCGGCCAGGCCATCCGGGAGCGGAACCCCTCCGTAAAAATCGGCTATGTAAAGGGCGACGAGTTCACAAACCAGATGATCACCTCCCTCCGGGAGGCCACACAGGAGCAGTTTCGCCAGCGCTACCGCAACGTGGAGCTGTTTCTGGTGGACGACATTCAGTTTATCGCCGGCAAAATCGCGGTGCAGGAGGAGTTTTTTCACACCTTCAACAACATCTACGAGGCGGGCCACCAGATCGTCATCACCTCTGACCGGCCTCCTCTCGAGATGGTAAAGCTGGAGGATCGGCTCCGCACCCGCTTTGAGGGGGGCCTTATGGCGGACATTCAGCCCCCAGATTTAGAGACCCGCATGGCCATCATCCGCAACAAGAGCCAGGGCCTGGGGCTGGTGCTGTCCGACGAGGTGGTGGATTACATCGCGGAAAACCTCACCAGCAACATCCGGCAGATCGAGGGGGTGGTTCACCGGCTCACCGCCTACCGGGACATTATGGACGACTCCATCAGCATCACCAGCGTGAAGCGGGCCATTAAGGATGTAATACGGACGGGGCTGTATGTTCCCACCCCGGACGCCATCATTACAGAGACCTCCCGGTTTTACGGCATCGACGAGGCGGACATCCGGGGCCAGCGCCGGTCGAAAAACACCGCCATGGCCCGCCAGATGGCTATGTACCTGATCCGCAGCCTGACCAATCTCTCCCTGGTGGACATTGGCGAGATGTTCGACCACAGAAACCACTCCACAGTGCTTTCCTCCATCCGCAAGGTGGAGGATCTGGTCAAAACCGACCCGGACACTGCCGCCTCCGTGCGGGAGATCTCCGCCAACCTCAATTCCCGGGGCCAATAGGTTTTCCACAATTTTCTGTGGATTTTGGAAAGCCCTTAGGTTGAAAAATGTGGAAAAAAAATCCAGGGAAGGAAAAATGTTCAAAACCGCAAAAATTTTCAACATCCTCTTGAACATCAAAAATCCCGGCGTTTCAAGGGTTCCCATGGGTTTTCCACAGAATCCACCGCTCCTACTACGACTACTAAATTATAAGCTACCTAGCTCTCTGAGAAGGAGGAAGCATGAAATTTTCCTGTGAAAAATATCTGTTGCAGGCGGCTGTAGCCACCGTATCCCGCTGCGCCGCGTCCAAAAGCCCCATCCCCGCCCTGGAAGGCATTCTCATTCAGGCGGGCCAGTCCGTGAAGCTGACAGGCTACGACTTGAAAAAGGGGATATACACCACCGTTCCCGCAGACGTGGCGGAGCCTGGCGCCATCATCCTGGGGGCTAAAATCTTCGGGGAAATCGTCCGCAGCCTGCCGGACGACATCGTCACCATTACAACGGGGGAAAACCTAAACACCCACATCACCTGCGGGGCGGCGGACTTCTCCATCATGGGGACGGACAGCGGGGAGTACCCGGAGCTGCCCTCCGTGAACAGGGAAAACGCCGTGTCCGTAGCCCAGGGGATTTTGAGCAAAATGATCCGCCAGACCATTTTTGCCGTCAGCTCCAACGAGAGCCGCCCGGTCTACACCGGCGCGCTGCTGGAAATCAAGGCCGGGGAGCTGACCATGGTGGCAGTGGACGGGTTCCGCCTGGCCCTCCGGCGGGAGGCCCTGTCCTCCCAGGAGACGGAGGAATGCTCCTTCATCGTGCCGGGAAACGCCCTTTCCGATGTGGAAAAGCTGTGCGGCGACGAGGAGGCGGCGGTGGACATCACCGTGGGGGCCAAGCACATCTCCTTCGCTATGGGGGAGACCGTCCTTGTCACCCGGCGGCTGGAGGGGGAATTTTTAAACTACCGCAAGAGCATTCCCTCCGACTTCTCCATTATGGTGGAGGCGGAGCGGGACGAGCTTGTGAAGGCGGTGAGCCGGGTGTCCCTGATTATTGACGAGAAGACGAAAAACCCCCTCCGCCTGATTTTGGGGGACAATGTGATCAAAATCTTCTGCACCACCGGCGTAGGCCGGGGGGAGGATCAATGCGTGGTGTAGGGCCAGGCGGGCGAGCTGCAGATCGGCTTTAACAAATCCTATCATTTGTACGCCCTGCGTG
>JAJQFY010000109.1 GCA_021200935.1 Oscillospiraceae bacterium | reverse complement strand
GGTGAAGGCGGGGCCGGGGGTTTCTTGGCCGTCGGGGGTTATGAGAAGACTTTCCTGCTGGATTTGCGTCATGGTCTCCCGGAGCTGGGCGTTCAGGGCCTGGCTTTCTATCACCACCATCAGCTCCGTGTCCAGGTAGGTGCTTCGCATATCCAGGTTGTAGGAGCCGATAACGCTGACGTCGTCGTCCACCAGCACCGTCTTGGCGTGGCTGGAGCGGTCGCCGTACCACAGGTACAGGTCAAGGCCCGTTTCGCTTATTTTCCCCTGCTGGTTCAGCAGGTCGGCGCAGCCCCAGGGATTGGCCCCGGTGGCGGGGGAATTTGTCACAAGGCTCACGGCCCGGTTTTCGCAAAGGGATTCCAGGGCCTGATACATGGCGGTATTGCAGATGACATAGGGGGTCTGAATCACCACGTCCTGCCCTGCCTCCATCACCTGGCACAGGGCCTCAAACAGCACCGGGGCCTTTGTTCCGGCCTGGGCGGGATTTGCCAGCAGGGTGACGGAATCCGCCTCCAGGGTGGAGGTTTCAAAATCTGCCGCCGTCACCGTCAGCCGGGCCGATTCCAGCGCGGCAGTCCCCTCCTCCGAGGCGGCATAGGAGACCTCCCGCACGCAGTCCATATCCCACACCTGCTCAAAATACGCCATGAGCTGTGCCAGGGATGTGTCCGCCCCCGGCTCCGTCTCGTACACCAGCACGTCCCGGTCTGCGTTGGCGTCCGCGTTTTCCGAAAAGGACAGGTCGTTCACGTTCCGGCCCCCCAGAATGTAGGCGCTGCCGTCGGCAATGATATACTTGTCGTGGAGCCGGTAATTCCACAGCCAGGGCTTTAATACGTTCACTGGGTTATAATACCGCACCTCCACATTATCCAGGGCGGCCAGAGCGTGAAAGGCGTCGCTGAAGGTCAGGCGAAGCTGGCCGTTCATCCCGTCGATGAGAATACGGACGTGTACCCCCCGCTCCGCCGCGTCGTACACCGCCGCCATCATCGCCCGGCCCGTCTCGTCGTCCTCCCGCTTGAAGGTGGACAGCACCAGCTCCTCCTCCGCCGATTCAATGACCCGCAGCCGCCATTCCAGGGCCTCCCGGTTGGTCTCCAGGGCCAGCACCCGGGGGGAACCGGCGGCGGCCTCCGTCACCAAATCCGCCTCCTCTGTCTCAGGCCGCAGGAGAGGGGGGATGAGAAGCCCCAGCAGCATATAGGCCAGCACACCCAGCACCGCCCAGCGGAAAATCCGGCCCTTCATGTCCCCGCCTTCGGCAGCGTCACCGTGAACCGGCAGCCATGCTCCGGCAGGTTTTCCACCCCCACTGTGCCGCCTGCCAGGGTGAGAATCTTCTTCACCAGGGCCAGCCCCAGGCCGTTGCCCTCCATTTTATGGGAGTTGTCCGTCTGGTAGAACTGGTCGAAAATATGCTTTTGCGCCTCCTCCGGCACGCCGGGGCCGCTGTCCTCAATGGTGAACACCAGGCCCTCCGGCCCCTCTGTCAGCCGGATGGCGACAAGGCCCCCCTCCGGGTCGAACTTCACCGCGTTGTCGATGAGATTTGACCACACATGGAGCAGCAGGCTCTCGTCCCCGGTGCAGGTCAGCTCCTCCATGTCCACATCGAACTGAATGTCCTTTTTGCTCCACTTGGGTTCCAGCAAAATGATGGCCTTGCGAATCTGCTCGTCCAGGCGGAAGGTCGTCCGGCGGTTCTGGATGGCCTGGTTGTCCAGCCGGGACAGAAGCAGAATGTTCCCCACCAGCTCGCTGAGCCGCTGGGTGTTGAACAAAATCCGGGCCGCGTAGCCCTGGGCGTCCTCCTTGGTCTGACTGCTGTCCTGGAGCAGGGTGGCGTAGCCCTCAATGGCGTTGATGGGGGTTTTGAACTCGTGGGACACATTGGAGATGAAGTCGGTCTGCAATATCTCTGTGGCCTCCAGCTCCTTGGCCATGAGATTGAAGTTTTTGTAAATGCTCCGCACCTCCCGGAACCGGCTTCTGGTGGACACCCGGATGGTGTAGTCCCCCTGGGCCACCCTGTCTAAGGCCCGGCCCAGCTCCGCGATGGGGTCGAACAGCCATTTTGCGATGAACACCGCCACCACCACGGCGATGAGCATCGTGGCGGCGCTGAGGAATATCATGGGGTACATGGAAAGCTCCACCCGGAACGCCTGGCTGATGAGGTTCGCAATGATAACAATGAGGGCCATCACCACCATCAGGATGGCCGCGAGGCCAAAATAGAGATTGAATCGAATGCGTCTTTTCTTTTTCATTTCTTCTCCACCTTGTAGCCTACCCCCCGGAGGGTGACAATCTCAAAGTCCGGGCTGTCCCGGAACCTGTCCCGCAGGCGGCCAATATGCACGTCTACGGTGTGGGCGCCGGTCTCGCTGTCGTAGCCCCATATGTCGTCCATAAGCTGCTGGCGGGTGAAAATGCGGCCGGGGAAGGAGGCCATTTTGAACAGCAGCATAAACTCCTTCTGGGGCAGTACCTGCTTCTCCCCGCCAACGGTGACGGTCAGGCTGTCGCAGTCCATCACCGTGCCGCCGATGGTAAGCCTTCTTTCGCTCATCATCTCCGCCCGGCGCAGCAGGGCGCCCACCCGCAGCACCATCTCGTTTACGTTCACGGGCTTCGTCATGTAGTCGTCCGTCCCGGCCAGAAAACCCTCCCGCATATCGTCAAACTCGTTTTTCGCCGTAATCATCAGAAAGGGGATGGAGCTGCCCGCCTCCCGCATCAGCCGCACCAGCTCGTAGCCGTCCATCTCCGGCATCATGATGTCTGTGATGATCAGGTCAAAATAGGTGCTGTCCGTGGCCTCCAGCGCCTCCCGGCCATTGGAGACCCCGGTCACGGTATATCCATTTTTTTCCAGAACGTGAGAGAACAGCCCCCGCAGCTCCTGGTCGTCCTCCGCAATCAGAATATTAAACATCTCCCGCGCCTCCTGTGATTGTGTTGTGCGATATGATATTATAGTATAGCTTTTTCAACTGCACGTCAAGGGAGCGGGAACGCAAAGCACTCCGCCGCACCGTTGGGTACAGCGGAGTGCTTTCTTGGCACTCGCCACAAAAGAGAACCGCAAAATTGATTTTTGTGATAAACCGCCGACAACCCTTGCGTTTCGGCGGTTTTTATGGTATTCTGACACAGTCCCTCAAAAGGGGACAGGGCGCTGTGGACGCGAAAGCTAAAAGGCGGTTAGTCATGCCCCCAAAAGGGGGTGAGATCATGCGTATTACATT
>JAJQFY010000131.1 GCA_021200935.1 Oscillospiraceae bacterium | reverse complement strand
CTTGCATGTGTTAGGCACGCCGCCAGCGTTCGTCCTGAGCCAGGATCAAACTCTCAATAAATTGTATCTAAACAACCTTCCGGCTGTCTAAACCGTATCTATCGAGTGCTATTACTAGCTCTCAAAGAATCTTTGTGGAGTCTTTCGACTCCAAGAACCCTCTCTGGTGCTTATTTGCATAAGCTTTATTTTCTTACATTGTTTAATTTACAAGGTACACTCGCCTTCGCTTCAGGAGCCTTTTCGTTTGCCGCCCCCTCGCGAGCGCTTTGCTAATATACCACGACCAAATCCGTTTGTCAACACTTTTTTTCATTTTTTTTGAAAAAAAGTTTTCGTAAAATCCTTCGAATTGGGTATACTAACTGTATGTTGTATGATGATGATTTTAAACCACAAGATATAGAGTTTCACCCGGAGACGAACACAGAATTTATTTTTTCCATTTCCCCGGAAAACACGAAAAAAGTTTTTTCTGACTGCAATGATTTTGAGTCCCGGGACATTTTAGCTGGGGGCGGAGGCCCCTCCATATTCGTCTGCTGGCTGGACGGAACGGTGTCCGGCTCGGAGGTATCGGAGCTGGTGTTGCGCCCTCTGACCGACCCCGCCCGATTCGGGGATGCGGCCACGGAGGCAGCGGTAATGAACCGGCTGGCCCAGGGGGGCGTTTACAGCGGCTCCATGAAGAAAACGGACAGCATGGGGGAGCTGGCGGAGGCCCTGGCCTTCGGAAGCTGCGCCCTGGTGTTTCAGGGGACGGCCTTTCTGTTTCAGCTCAAAACCGACCAGCACCGCAGCGTCCAGGAACCCTCCGTGGAAAAATCTCTCAAGGGCGGGAAGGACGCCTTTGTGGAACCCCTGCGGGTCAACACCGGTCTGATCCGCTCCCGGCTCCACACCCCGAAGCTGAAGCTGCGGCAGACCTTTATTGGCCGGAAAAGCCGTTCCGCCGCCGCCGTTTTGTGGATTGAGGGGGTGGCGAACCCGGCCCTGCCGGAGGAGGCGCTGCGCCGCCTGGAGGCCATGGACGTGGACGGAGTCCTTATGCCGGACGTGCTGGACAGCGGCCTGGCGGACGCGCCCCGCTCCCCCTTTCCCCAGCTTCTGCACACCGAGAGGCCGGACGCCCTTTCCACCCTGCTGCTCCAGGGACGGGTGGCCGTGCTGGTGGACGGAATCCCCCTGGCCTTTGCCGCCCCGGCCTTCCTGCCGGAATTTATGAAGACCTCCGAGGATCGCTCCCTCCACTATCTGGCGGCCTCCGCCATCCGGCTTCTGCGCTGGGCGGCCCTGCTTATAAGCCTGCTGCTGCCAGCCTTTTATGTGGCCGTGGCCACGTTCCACGCGGAAATGATTCCCACAAAGCTGCTGCTGGCCGTCATTGAATCCAAGCAGTCCGTCCCCTTTTCCACGGCGGCGGAGGTGCTGGGAATGCTGATAGCCTTTGAGCTTTTACAGGAGGCGGGGCTGCGCCTGCCGGACCCGGTGGGGCAGACGGTCAGCATTATCGGCGCCTTAATTGTGGGCCAGTCCGCCGTGGACGCCAGGGTCATCAGCCCCATCGCCGTGATTGTGGTGGCCCTGGCGGGCATTGCCGGGTACACCATGCCAAGCCAGGATTTAAGCACCGCCATACGGCTCTGCCGGTTTGGCCTGGCCATCGCGGCATCTCTGGCGGGGATGTTCGGCATTATGGTGGGCGCGGTGCTGCTGCTGTGGCACCTGTGTTCCCTGGAAACCTTCGGCCTGCCCTATATGACCCCCCTGACCGGCTCCGGGGGCGGGGACTCCGGGGGCGTATTCATCCGCCGCCCTCCCTGGAAGGATTTGTACCGGGATAAGCTAATAAACGGCGGAGACATCAGAAAGCGAAAATAAATCATCTGAGATAAAAAGCCAGCTTTTTCCCATATTATACTTCTCCGCGTGATTTTTAAATGACGACTATGAAGAAAATTTATTTTATCACATTCCTTATAATATATATGTATGGGCTGGCGTGCCTTTCCGGGTGCGGCCAGGGGGGCATTTATGCCGGACATCAGGATCTGGAGCGGCTGCTGCCTGTTCAGACCCTGGACATCGACGCCGCCGGAAGGGGGGTGGAGCTGAGCGTCTCCTCCGGCGTCAGTGAGGAAAACGACCCCTCTCTGGTGCTGTGTACCACCGCCGCCAGCGTGGAGGCCGCCATAGAGCGGCTTCAGGAATATTCCCCCAGGGACGAACTGTATTACGCCCATGTGCAGTATATTCTGCTGGGCCGGGAGGCGGCGGAGCAGGATTTGGAGACCATACTCCGCTGGGTGGAGCGCAGCCCGGATATGCGAATGGGCACCGCCATATTTGTGGTAAAGGGCAGCGCGGCCCAGGCCGTCACCGCCGGCTCCGGGGGCAGCACGGACATTACAGAGCAGCTCGCGTCCCTGGAACGGGAGGCCAGGCTCTCTGGCCGCCGCGTCTACTCCCTGCGGGAGATCTCCTCCGCCTTGGCGGAGGAGGGCTGCGCCCTGTGTCTGGCCATTGAGGCCGCCTCCACCCAGGGGACGGTTTACGCTGAGGACGCCCCAACATCCGTGCTGCTCCCGGCGGGCTACGCCGTGCTGCGGGAGGGCGCCCTGGCCGGGTTTCTCTCCCAGGAGGAGTCCTTGGGGGCTGACCTTCTCACCGGCAGCGTCACCGGCGCAAGGGTGATAGTGGCGGGAAACACCCTGGAGCTGGTAGGGGGAGACATCTCCATCCAGGGAAACTGGGGGGATGACGGCAGCCTGGAGGGCCTGACCCTGGAGGGAACTCTGCGGGCCGGTATTCTGGAGCAGGAGGAGGACTGCGAGACCGACCCGGACAAACTGGACCAGGCCCTGGGGGAGGCCGCCGAACAGTGGCTTTCCCATGTAATCGCCCAGGCCCAGGGGCTGGACTGCGATTTTCTCGGCCTGGGAAACGCCGCGGACAGAGCCTCCCCCAAAGGCTTCACCCTGGAGGACTGGGAGGACATTTTTCCCACTCTTCCCGTCACCGTTTCCATTCGGGGCGAGGTGGACAGAAGCTACGACCTGGCCCAGTAAAAATCCATCAGGAGGCGTTTTATGAACGGCAGTACCATGACAAGAAAGCAGTTCGCCGCCATTTCCTTTGTGGCGCTTCTGTCGCCCCTTATGCGGCTGGAACCCCGGCTTTCCGCCCTGGGGGCGGGCCGGGGGCCTTTCTCAGCGGCGTCCCCGCCTTTTTCGTCCTGTGGGGGCTGGCCGTGCTGATGGGAGCCTACCGCCGCCGCATGAGGCCGGGGGAGGGGATGGGTGAGCT
>JAJQFY010000183.1 GCA_021200935.1 Oscillospiraceae bacterium | reverse complement strand
TTATATTATATTCCATCGGCCTCTGTCAACGGTTTTTTCACGAAATTTGGAAGATGCTGATGGTGCCGGACTGGTAGATCAGGTCATAGTTTTCGGCGAAATAGTCATAGTCCACGTCATAATTGGCGTACTCGCTGCTGCCGATATAGACATAGTCCACCCCGTACAGGGCGGTGTACTCCTCAAAGGCGTCGCTGTCTGAATACATCTGGGCCACCTGGGCCTCCCGCTCCTGGTAGCTGACCCCGTGGTAATAGAGGTACAGCCCCGGCCCGCAGAGGATGTTCCGCCCGGTGAGGACGGAGACCGGGTTTGTGTGGACAGTGGCGGTGAGAAACAGGCTGTCCGCCGGGGTGTTTTCCACAATAAATTCCGCCGCCGCCGTCTGCTCCCCGGAGAGGAGCTGATACTCGCTGACCGTCTCCCGGAGCATGGAGAGGATGCCGGAGAAGGTGCCGAGAAACACCAGCAGCCCCGCCACAGCGGCCCGGAGCCGGGGGCTTTTCATCTGTCTGAAGCCCTCCCACAGCCAGTCGCAGACCAGGATATCCGTCACCATGAACCAGATATACAGGAGCTTATTGTTGTCATACAAATTGGGCTGAAAGGCCACCACATTTGCCAGCAGGAACACCGCCGCCGCGCCGATGAACAGGCGGGCCTTCTCCCCCCGGAGGAAGAGCAGCATGGGCCACATGGCGATAAACACCACCCCGCAGTTCACCACCCAGAAGAAGAACCAGTTCCCCTCGGCCACCCAGCCCAGGTTCCACTGGAGCATATTCCCCCCGCCCACGGAGTCGAAGGTCCACAAAATGAGCTGGGGCAGGGCCAGGGCCAGGCACACGGCCCCGTACAGCACATAATTTTGCACCAGGGCCTTGGCCCGCCCATCCCGGCGGCAGGCGGGCAGCCAGCAGAAAAACCAGGCGGCGGAAAGCACCCCCAAAGCCGGAAAGCTGTGGGTGTGGATCATGGGCATGGCCCCGGCGGTGACGGCCAGGACAAGAAACTCCTTCCGTCCCCCCGTCCCGGCGGCGGTCTTTTCCAGGGCGGTGATGAGAAGGAAGATGGCGGCCAGCACCACGCACCACCCGGCCATGGTGGTGCGCTGGGGGATCAGCATATCGCAGATCACGTTCACCCAGCGGATGTCCTGATCCACCAGGTTTGTGGGGGTGGTGTAGTACCCGGTGAAAATATCTGAAAAGGAGTAGGCCCCGCCGAAGAAGTAGCAGAAGCCGAAGCCCCCGTTGCAGGTAAACAGCAGCCAGGCCATGATGACCGGCCCCAGGCGCTTCACAATCTTCCAGGCCAGGAGCCAGAAGCCATAAAACACGCAAAACAGCATGACGAGGCTTGGGACGATCACGGACATACGCAGGCTCAGGCCGAAAAACCGCAGGCTGGCGGAGGCGGCGTCCACCAGGAAGGGGTAGTCGAGCTGCTGGCCGGGGTAGATGCTGTAGTCCGGGGGGAACGTCCCCTGCTGGTACAGGCTCTCGATAAAGCCCAGGTGCATAGCCAGATCTCCATAGGTGCTTTGGCCCACCCAGAGGCTCCCGTCCTCCTGCTCCAAAATCACATGGGTGTGGAGCAGATAGGCGCAGAAGCAGGTGGCCATCAGGGCCAGAAGCAGATCCACCAGGTCGCTGTGGGAGGGCTTTTCCCACGTCTTCGGGGGCTTTATCATGGCGAGAAGCCTGTCCTTCGGCCTGACGAACAGCAGGGCCAGGCCCCCCAGGGCGGCCAGGGCCAGGGCGGCGCGCTGGGCGGGGAGGGTAAAGCCCCAGAAAAAGGCGAACAGGCAGGGCAGCCACATCAGGGCCACGCAGCCGAACACCAGGCCCAGCCAGCATTTCACCGCCCCCCGCTGCTCCGGCAGGACGCGCCAGGCCAGGGCCAGGCCAAAAAACAGATATACGGCTAAGGCGGTCATACAAGCTCCCTTCCTTGCGGTTCTGTGTCTATTCCAGGGGCGGCCCCAGCTTGTCCAGGGCGGTCTGGAACCAATCCGGCAGCTCTGTCCACAGCTCCACCGGCGCCCCGGTGGCGGGGTGGATGAATTTCAGCCCCCGGGCGTGGAGGCACTGGGTCTCCAGCCCCTTGTCCCGGCGGCCCCCATACACGGTGTCCCCCAGGAGGGGGTGGCTGATGTGGGCCATATGCACCCGGATCTGGTGGGTGCGCCCGGTCTCCAGGCGGCAGCGGATATAGGTATAGCGGCTGTACCGGGTCAGCACCTGCCAGTGGGTGACGGCGGGGCGGCTGTTTTTGTCTGTCACTGCCATTTTCTGCCGGTTCCGTGGGTCGCGGCCAATGGGGGCGTCCACCGTCCCCTGCTCCTCATGGAGGGGGCCGTGAACCACGGCGTCGTATATCCGGGACAGGGAGCGGTCCTTGAGCTGGGCGGACAGGGACTGGTGGGCCAGGTCGTTTTTTGCGGCGATGATCAGGCCGCTGGTGTCCTTGTCGATGCGGTGGACGATGCCGGGGCGCATTTCCCCGCCCACCCCGGAGAGGGAGGGGCCGCAGTGGGCCAGCAGGGCGTTCACCAGGGTCCCGTCCGGGTGGCCGGGGGCGGGGTGAACCACCATGCCCCGGGGCTTGTTCACCACGATCACGTCCCCGTCCTCATAGACCACGTCCAGGGGGATCTCCTGGGCCAGCAGGCTGGCGGGGGCCGCCTCCGGGATGGTGACGGAAACCACCTCCCCCGCCGTGACCCGGCGGCTTTTCCCCACCGGCGCGCCGTTTACGGCCACAAGGCCCTGCTCCAGCAGGCGGGCGGCCTGGCTGCGGCTGCGGATATCTGGATGTACGGCAAGGAGAGCGTCGATTCTCTCCCCGCTCTCCTGCGCTGTGATCTCTATATGCTTTTCTGTCATTGGTCTCGAAACTCGGCGAGGATATCCTCCACGGAATAGGTCTCCTCCCCGTCCTCCCCGCTCTCTCCGGGGTCTCCGCCCTCCTCGTTCAGCGTGGACAGAATGTCGTCTATATCGCCAAAATCCGGGGTCTCCACCCTGGCTGCGCGGCCCGGGGCGGGCTTTTCCGCCGCCGAGGTCTTTGGCCGCCGGGAGGGCGGGGGGCTGTCGTGATTCCCTTCCTTCTCCGGCTGGACGGCCCGCACATGGCTGCGCGGCTCCTCCAGGGTCTCCTCATTCCGGCGGCGGCGGGGGCGCTCCGGCTCCTCTGCCGGGGCCTTGGCCCGGCGGCGGGACGGCTCCGGCTCCTCCTCCGGGGGGCTGGCCCGGCGGCGGGGCGGCTCCGGCTCCTCCTCCGGGGGGCTGGCCCGGCGGCGGGG
>JAJQFY010000116.1 GCA_021200935.1 Oscillospiraceae bacterium | reverse complement strand
CATCGTGGTCTATATCGGCTGCGGCGAGCGGGGCAACGAGATGACCGACGTGCTGATGGAGTTCCCGGAGCTGGTAGACCCCCGCAGCGGGGAGTCCCTGATGCAGCGGACGGTGCTGATTGCCAACACCTCCGATATGCCGGTGGCGGCCCGGGAGGCCAGCATTTATACCGGCATTACCATCGCGGAGTATTTCCGGGATATGGGCTACGACGTGGCGGTTCTGGCCGACTCCACCTCCCGCTGGGCGGAGGCCCTGCGCGAGATGAGCGGTCGATTGGAGGAAATGCCCGGCGAGGAGGGCTACCCCGCCTACCTTGCCAGCCGCCTGGCCCAGTATTACGAGCGGGCCGGTGTGGTGGAGTGCCTGGGCAGCGGCAGCCGCCAGGGTTCCATTACGGCCATCGGCGCCGTGTCCCCTCCGGGCGGCGATACCTCCGAGCCTGTCTCCCAGGCCACCATGCGTATTGTTAAGGTGTTCTGGGGCCTGGACAGCTCCCTGGCCTACGCCCGCCACTTCCCGGCCATCAACTGGCTGACCTCCTACAGCCTGTACCTGGACACGCTCAAGGACTGGTACGACAAGGAGTTCCCCGGCTTTATGGCCCAGCGGGAGAAGAGCATGACCATCCTCCAGGAGGAGGAGAGCCTTAACGAGATCGTCCGCCTGGTGGGCAAGGATTCCCTGGGCGCGGAGGATCAGATGACCCTGGAGACCGCCCGTATGATCCGGGAGGACTTTTTGCAGCAGAACGCCTTCGTGGAGGAGGACGCCTATTCCTCCTACGACAAGCAGTTCCGCCTGCTGGGGCTGATACTGAAATATGATGCGCTGTGCCGCCAGGCCATGGCCCAGGGCGCGGAGCTGGAGGCGCTGTTCACCATCCCCGCGAGAGAGCAGATTGGCCGCGCCAAGACCATCCTGCCCGGCCAGTATGAGGCAGAATACGCCCAGATTGAGGAGAACATGAAGCGCCAGATTCAGGCGCTGACAGCGGGAGGTGAGGAGAAGTGATCCGGGAATATCAAACCATAAGCGAGATCGCAAGCCCTCTGATGATGGTCAAAAACGTGGAGGGCGTCACCTATGATGAGCTGGCGGAAATCGAGCTGCCAAACGGCGAGAAGCGCCGCTGCAAGGTGCTGGAGGTAGACGGTGACACCGCCGTTGTCCAGCTTTTCGAGAGCGCCCAAGGCATTAACCTGGCCGCGTCCAAGGTTCGGTTTTTGGGCCATCCTCTCCAGCTCGGCGTGTCCGAGGATATGCTGGGGCGGGTTTTCAACGGCATGGGCGAGCCAATCGACGGCGGCCCCGCCATCCTGCCGGAAAAATACGAGGACATCAACGGCCTGCCTATGAACCCGGCGTCCCGCGCCTACCCGGCGGAGTTTATCCAGACCGGCGTCTCCACCATCGACGGGCTGAACACCCTGGTTCGGGGGCAGAAGCTGCCCATATTCTCCGGCTCCGGCCTGCCCCATGCGGCCCTGGCCGCCCAGATCGTCCGCCAGGCCAAGGTTCTCGGCACGGACGAGAGCTTCGCCGTGGTGTTCGCCGCCATCGGCATCACCTTCGAGGAGTCGGAGTTTTTCATTAACGACTTCCGCAAGACCGGGGCCATCGACCGCACCGTGGTGTTCTCGAACCTGGCAAACGACCCCGCCGTGGAACGCATTTCCACCCCCCGTATGGCCCTGACCGCCGCCGAATATCTGGCCTTTGAGAAGGATATGCACGTTCTGGTGGTGATGACGGACATCACGAACTACGCGGAGGCCCTGCGGGAGATTTCCGCCGCCAAGAAGGAGGTTCCTGGCCGCCGCGGGTATCCCGGCTATATGTACACCGACCTTGCCACCATGTATGAGCGGGCTGGCCGCCGCATCGGGAAAAAGGGTTCCATCACCATGATCCCCATCCTCACCATGCCGGAGGACGACAAGACCCACCCCATCCCCGACCTGACCGGCTACATCACCGAGGGGCAGATCATCCTCTCCCGGGAGCTGTACCGCAAGGGCATTATTCCTCCCGTGGATGTGCTGCCCAGCCTGTCCCGTCTGAAGGACAAGGGCATCGGCGAGGGCAAGACCCGCGAGGATCATGCCGGTACCATGAACCAGTTGTTCGCCGCCTACTCCTCCGGCAAGGAGGCCAAGGAGCTGATGACGATTCTGGGCGAGTCCGCCCTGTCTGAGACAGATAAGAAATTCGCCCACTTTGCCGATGAGTTTGAAAAGCGCTATGTAAACCAGGGCAACCAGACCAACCGCTCCATCGAGGAGACCCTTGACCTGGGCTGGGAGCTGCTGAGCCTGCTGCCCAGGAGCGAGCTGAAGCGCGTGAAGCTGTCGGAGATCGAGAAGTATATGCCGAAGCAGGCGGAGGAATGACTGTCAGGTCGGTAAGCGAGGTGATTTTATGCCGAAAAGTGCTGTGACCCCTACACGGATGGTGCTAAACCAGCTCAAAGGTCGGCTGCGTACAGCCAGCCGGGGGCATAAGCTGCTGAAGGATAAGCGGGACGAGGAAATGCGCCAGTTTATGGACATCGTCCGCCGGAACAAGGCCCTGCGGGAAAAGGTAGACCAGGGCCTGACGGAGGCGTTCGCCGCCATGAGCATGGCCAGTGCCGTGATGAGTCCTGAAATGCTGGAGCAGAGCCTTCTCTACGTCCGCCAGAAGGTGGATCTGGGCGTTTCTTATAAGAACATTATGAGCGTGAACGTGCCGGTGTACGACTTCAAGACCCAGGCAGAGGATCTGACCGGCCAGCTTCCCTACGGCTTCGCCCAGACCAGCGGCGAGCTGGACGACGCCATTTCCAAGCTGTACCAGGTGTTCGCGGATATGCTGGAGCTGGCCCAGGTGGAAAAGACCATGCAGCTTCTGGCAGAGGATATTGAAAAGACCCGCCGCCGGGTGAATGCCCTGGAATACGTGATGATTCCCGAACTGGAGGAAAACATCCGCTATATCTCCATGAAGCTGGAGGAAAACGAGTCCTCTACCAAGGTGCGCCTGATGAAGGTAAAGGAAATGGTTCTCCAGGACGCCCACCACTATCAGCAGTAAAAGAAAACAGGGCCGGTTCTTGACATCGGCCCTGTTTTAGTCTAAAATATATCCGTCCTGTCTCCGTAGCTCAGTTGGATAGAGCGCGAGCCTCCTAAGCCCGAGGCCCCCGGTTCGAGTCCGGGCGGGGACGCCAGATTAAAACGCCGAAAGTCTTTGTTTTCAAGGACTTTCGGCGTTTTTTGATACTTTTTCAGTGATGACGCAGTGCTTCATCAGAGCCAAAGTATGTAAGCAGCTTTATCTGATC
>JAJQFY010000245.1 GCA_021200935.1 Oscillospiraceae bacterium | reverse complement strand
TCTTCTTTGTCTGCATGAAGAAGTACGCGCCAGCGCCGCCAATCACGACAAGAACCAGAAGTACCAGCGGGAGCATATTAGAGGAACTCTTTTCCTCATCCTCTGTGTCGGTACTTTCATCGGCTTCTGCATCTTCCGTATTCTCCGTATCTTCGGTGTTGGAAGCGGTAGAAGTGTCTGCGAAATCCTCATCTGTATTGGTCACGCTATCCGTAGACGTGTATGCCGCAGCTTCGTCCTCATCCATCAGCGCCAGCAAGTCCGCCTCATCCACAAGGTTCAGGAAATAGACATTTTCATCTCCATCGTCGTCCCGGTCGATAATCAGGTAAAAGGTATTGCCGTCCTTGCTTTGCAGCGTGATAAACTGCTGACCGGCCTCCGTGGTGGTGCCGATGTCATCCACCAGCGTCAGGTTCCCGTCCGGGGTCAGACCGCCCGAAGTTGTGTCATCTGAGGAGTCCATGCCGAGCATCATCATATATAGAAGCAGCGTCAGCATATCAGAGTCCAGCGATTCCTCAATGTCCGATTCAATCGTGACCGTCCCCTCGGATACATCCAGATAGTCCCCGTAGACATAGCCGGTCATTTCAGGAACAACGATCTCGTACCAGTTTCCATCCTGTCCGATGACCTCCACCTCGGTGCCGTTCAGAAGCTGGCCGATAACGGAATAGTCCGTTCCAGCGCCGGAGCGCAGGTTCAGCCTGGAGTTGACATTCACCACGGTGCCGGTGGCAATCACCTCGGTGTCCTCCTCGGAAGTGTCTTCGTCGGTGTCCTCCACGCTGTCTGTACTGTCCGCGGGAAGTGTCCAGGTCATGCCTCCGTAAGAAACAGTGTAGGAGCCATCATCAGCAATGGTGACTTCCACAGAATCCGATGTGTCAGTTGCCTCCACATCCTCCGAGGTTTCCTCAGTTTCCGTTACGTCCTCATCATCTGTCTGCGCTGCCAGACAGGTAGTCGTCATGGTGCCAAACACCATGATCCCGGCGAGCAGCGCCGCCATCATCCGCTTAATCCTCATGCTGAGTATCCTCCTTCATTGAAAGAATATTACCCGGTGCGTCGTGTACCATGCGAAGCAGCTCGCCCAGCTGTTCCGGGGACAGCTTTGCCGCGTGAACCATCTCGTGGATGTCCACGTTTTCCTGCTCATGGTACTTCTTATCCAGTTCCTTATACCGGGCGTCCCATTCGTCCCGCTTCTGGCGGGCCTTTTCCCGTTCCGCGCCGATTTTGTCGAGTTTTGCACTCATAAAAGATAACCTCCAATCTGTATGGCGCTGCCGGTTACATACCGGGCAGACGGCCATACGCTAAAAAATGACTTTGCCAATAGCTCGTGTTGATGCTGGTGTACTGGATGGGGTCTCCACAGTGGATCATCATCCCATTGCCAACATAAATACCGACATGAGAGGCCCCGCTGGTGTTATACGTCCCCTGGAAAAAGATCAGATCGCCCGGCTGTGCATCTGAAGCGGAGACAACCGTGCAGAGATTTAACAGGCCGTTCGCGGTCTGCCGTCCCACGCTCCATCCATTTCCGCAGTTATTGATGACCCAGCTGACGAAGCCGGAGCAATCGAAGCTGGTACTCGGTGAGCTGCCGTCCCACACATATGGGTAGCCGAGATATTTCTCAGCCTCCGCAATCATGTTAGCAAACGCCTCATCGCTCAATGCTTCGGATGGAATTTCATAAGTGGTGTAGTCGGTATTGTAATAAAGGGAGACGTAGCTGGAGCCTGCAAACAAGTCCGGGCGATTTCCCAGCGTGGACATATACAGAGAATACCGTTCCAGTTGTTCCTCGCTCATGACATACACCGGCACATGGGAGAGGTTGAAATTCTCCAGAGTCACCGTGCAGATATAGTAGGTGTAAGGCACCTGTACTTCGTACTCATATTCCTCCTCGACCTCATATTCGTATTCCTCGCCGGTTTCCGGGTCGGTCGCAGTCTCAGTGACCGTCCGCGTTCCCATCCTGGTTTCCGTGCGGTATCGCGTCTCCGTGGTGACTGTCTCCGTCAGGGTGTACTGCTGGTCAAAAAGCATCTGGATGATGTCCTGCACCTCGTCGATTGTCCAGGCGTTGCCGTCCATCAGGGCGGTAATCGCAGAGATCAGTACATAGGCATCATGTTCGATGTCGTCCAGCTCATAGATATACTCGTCATAGTCGTGGGTGCTTTCATAGTTGTCCAGGTAGTCCTGAAGCTCCTGTTCCAGAGCACAGTATTGTGCCTCTGCCGCCAGCATATCTGCGTCCTCGCTGGGGTAGGTACTCGCTGCGACGGTGGTTGCGGCTCCCTGGAACATTGCAGAGCAGGAGGAGAACATCCCCATGATGACCAGAATCAACAGAAGGAAGATGCCGGCGACAAGCAGCATATGGCTGTGTTCCGACACAAACGTGCTGATT
The DNA here is from genome assembly GCA_021200935.1 of Oscillospiraceae bacterium. Lineage (GTDB taxonomy): Bacteria > Bacillota > Clostridia > Oscillospirales > Oscillospiraceae > CAJOIG01. The sequence continues at coordinate 901 of JAJQFY010000245.1, read as the reverse complement.
TTCTCCACCACTGTGCCGGTTTCCTTTGCAGCCTCCTGTGCGCCTTTTGCTGTAGCAGCGGTATGAGTCGCGGTGCCTCCGGCAGCTTTCGCCGCAGCGTATTCCTTTTTGATCGCCTGTTTCTGTTTCCAGCGGGAGATCAGGTTCGATGCGGCCTCCGGGTTATCCGCCAGCGACTGCTGATAGAGTGCGTTGACATTGGCCTTATCTGCTTTGCCCTCCAGCTTTGCCGCCTTGTCATAGGCTTTCAGCTTTCGGCTGTAAGAAGCGTCACTGAGAACATGGCCGGTAGTTTCCACCGCCTCCTCACTCTGGTGCGCCGCCTGAACGCCCACGTTATCGTCCTCACCCTCGGCAACCTGCCGGTGGATGGTGCCAGAAACAGAATCAGTGACCGCACGGGTGGCGATGTGGCTCCCCCGACTGGCGGGGGACACCACCTCCTTTGCGTCAGCGTCGAAGCGGAGCCGGTCTTTCACGGTTTTGGTTGCCGTGGATTCTGTTCTCAGCTTGCTTTTGGGAGTAGCCGCAGCCGTACCTGCACTCCGGGATGAAGTGCCTTTCGCTGCCTCACCTTTCGGAGCAGCACCACGGGAAGTCACACCTTGCGGCCTTTCGCTGTGTGTTGCATTAGCGTTCGGCTCTGTGCGACGGGCAGAAGCCCCCTGGGATTTTGCGCCGCGCGATGCAGCGCCGTCCACTGGCTCCTCACGCACCGCAGAGTCGCGCAGTTTCGATTTTTCTTCTTTTGTCCGCAGCTTCGATTTTGCTTTGTCTGCTTTATCCGCAGCCCGCTCTGCTTTGTGCGCAGCCTTACCGACTGCACTGTTATCCAGCTCATCCTCTGTAAACCGAAGCCGCGTCGTCTTACTTTTCATTCTGTGACTCCCGTTCCACGATC
>JAJQFY010000182.1 GCA_021200935.1 Oscillospiraceae bacterium | reverse complement strand
GTCGGAGATGTGAATAAGAGACCGGCCCTGGACGACCCCGCCCGGCCCTTCGTGGCTATTCTGGGCGGCGCCAAGGTATCCGATAAAATTGCCGTTATCGAGAATCTTTTGAATAAGGCGGACAAAATCCTGATTGGCGGCGGCATGGCCTATACCTTCATCAAGGCCCAGGGCTTTGCGGTAGGCTCCAGCCTCTTGGAGGCGGATAAGGTGGAATTTGCCGCCCAGATGATAGAGGAGGCCAAGGCCAAGGGGGTGGAGCTGCTGCTGCCGGTGGATACCATAGTGGCGGACAGCTTCGCCGCAGACGCGGCGGCCCAGACCGTGAGCGTGGACGCCATCCCGGAGGGATGGATGGGCCTGGACATCGGGCCGGAAACTGTCCAGGCGTTCCAGAAGGCCATCGCCGGGGCGGGAACCATCGTCTGGAACGGGCCCATGGGCGTGTTTGAGTTTGACCGCTTCGCGGAGGGTACCCGGGCCGTGGCCCGCGCCGTGGCACAGTCCGGCGGCGTGAGCATTGTGGGCGGCGGCGATTCCGCAGCGGCGGTGGAGCAGCTCGGCTTTGCCGGTGAGATCACCCATATTTCCACCGGCGGCGGCGCGAGCCTGGAATTTTTGGAGGGCAAGGAGCTGCCCGGCGTAGCCTGCCTGCTGGATGAATAAGCTATGGATAAGACAAATCGTAAGCCCCTGATTGCGGGCAACTGGAAGATGAACAAGCTGGCCTCCGAGGCGCTGGGCTTCTGGTCACAGCTTCGGCAGGCGCTGAAGCTCACCCCGGAGGTGGAGGGGGCGCTGTGCGTACCCTTCCCCCTGATCCCGGCCATGCAGGCCGCCAGGGGGGACTGCCCCATTCGGATAGGGGCCCAGGACGTGTCCAGCCACGAGGCGGGCGCGTATACGGGGGAGGTCTCCGCCGCCATGCTGGCGGATTTGGGCGTGGCCTATGGCATCGTGGGCCACTCCGAGCGCCGCACCTATCACGGGGAGACGGACGCTCTTGTGAACCAAAAGCTCCTGGCCCTGCTGCGGGCAGATATAACCCCTATCCTCTGCGTGGGGGAGAGCCTGGAGCAGCGGGATGGGGGCCAGACCCTGGATTTTGTGGAGAGCCAGGTACGCAATGGATTAAAGGACGTGCCGGAGGCGGAGCGGAGCCGTGTCATCGTGGCCTATGAGCCGATATGGGCCATTGGCACAGGCCGCACGGCCACGGCGGAACAGGCCCAGGAGGTCTGCGGCCATATCCGGGCCGTGCTGGGGGAGCTGTTCGGGGCGGAGACGGCCCGGCACATCCGCGTCCTGTACGGCGGCAGCATGAACGGCAAAAACGCCGCGTCCCTGCTGGCAAAGCCGGACATCGACGGCGGCCTGATCGGCGGCGCGAGCCTGAAGCCCCTGGAATTTGCGGATATTATCGGAGCGGCCAATGAAGGATAAACGACCTGTTGTACTGCTGATTATGGACGGCTTTGGCCTTGCGGAGCCGTCGGACATAAACGCTGTTTCCCTGGCGAAAACCCCGGTGCTGGACGGCCTTTTTGCCTCCTGCCCCCATACGGAGCTGCAAGCCAGCGGGGAAGACGTGGGCCTGCCCGCCGGGCAGATTGGAAACTCCGAGGTGGGCCACACCAATATCGGCGCGGGCCGGGTGGTCTATCAGGATCTGCCCCGGATAAGCCGGGCGGTGGCGGACGGCAGCTTCTTTGAAAATCCCGCCTATGCCGCCGCCATGGATGAGGCCGCCCAGACCGGCCACCCCGTTCACGTTTTGGGCCTTCTCTCCGACGGCGGGGTTCACAGCCACATCAGCCATCTGTTCGCCCTGGTGGAAATGGCGAAGCGCCGGGGCGTGAAGCAGTGCTATGTCCACGCGTTTCTGGACGGGCGGGACGTGCCGCCCGCCTCCGGCGCGGGCTATGTGCGGGCGCTGGAGGAGGAATTTGCCCGCCTGGGCTATGGCCGCCTTGCCACGGTGCAGGGCCGGTTTTGGGCCATGGACAGAGACAAGCGCTGGGAGCGGCTGGAGCGGGCCTACCGGGCCATCGTCTGCGGCGAGGGAATCCAGAACCCGGACGGCGTTCAGGCGGTGGAAAACAGCTACGCCGCCGGTGTTACGGACGAGTTTGTGGAGCCAGTGGTCTGCGACCCGGCGGGGCTTGTGTCCCCTGGGGACAGCGTGATTTTTTTGAACTTCCGGCCTGACCGGGCCAGGGAGATGACCTGGGCGCTGATGAAGCCGGACTTTGACGGCTTCCAGCGGCCAAAGGGCTTTTTCCCGCTGCACTATGTATGCACGGCCCAATATGACGAGACTATGACGGAGCTGCCCGTGGCCTTCCCGCCGGAGACCATCGAGGACACCTTTGGGGAGCTTCTCAGCCGGATGGGAAAGACCCAGCTTCGCATTGCGGAGACGGAAAAATACGCCCATGTCACCTTCTTCTTTAACGGCGGCGTGGAGCGGGAGAGTCCCGGGGAGGACCGGGTGCTGGTTCCCTCTCCCAAGGAGTTCCCCACCTATGACCTGATCCCGGAAATGAGCGCCTATACCGTCACGGAAAAGGCGGTGGAGTGCATTGCCTCCGGGGCCTACGACGCGGTGATCATGAACCTTGCCAACTGCGACATGGTGGGCCACACCGGCGATTTGAACGCGGCCATCAAGGCCGTGGAGACGGTAGATACCTGCGTGGGCCGGGTGCAGGCGGCGGTGGAGCAGGCGGGGGGCGTTCTCCTTGTTACCGCCGACCACGGCAATGCCGACTGTATGCGTCTGCCGGACGGCACCCCTCACACCGCTCACACCACGAACCCGGTGCCGCTGATTTTGGCTGGCGGGGGAGAGGTAAAGCTGAAGCCTGGCCGCCTGGCGGACATCGCGCCCACCATGCTGGCGTTGATGGGCCTGGAGCAGCCGGAGAAAATGACCGGCGAGAGCCTGATTTTGAATGCATAAGCAACCTTATAAATATTGATATGATGAAGGAGCAGCCATGAAAGATTATTTTGAGATTGAGGATGTAATGGGCCGGGAGATTCTGGACTCCCGGGGCAACCCCACCGTGGAGGTGGAGGTCACGCTGGACGACGGCACAGTGGGCCGGGCGGCGGTACCCTCTGGGGCCTCCACCGGTGTTCACGAGGCCTGTGAGCTGCGGGACGGGGACAAGGCCCGCTATCTTGGCAAGGGCGTTCAGAACGCCGTCCAGAATGTGAACACAGAGATTGCCGAGTGCCTCCAGGGGCTGAACGTGCTGGATCAGCCCTCCATCGACCGGGTGCTGATCGAGCTGGACGGCACGCCCAACAAGACCCGCCTGGGGGCCAACGCCATGCTGGGGGCCAGCCTTGCCTGCGCCCGCGCCGCATCCAACGCCCTGGGGCTGCCCCTGTATCAATATGTGGGCGGCTGCAACGCCAAGACCCTGCCGGTTCCCATGATGAACGTTCTGAACGGCGGCGCTCACGCCACCGGCTCCAACGTGGACATCCAGGAGTTTATGATTATGCCCGTGGGGGCGGAGAGCTTCAAGGAGGCTCTGCGCTGGTGCGCGGAGGTATTCCACACCCTGAAAAAGGTGGTTCCCGCCTCCGGCGTGGGCGACGAGGGCGGCTACGCCCCCAACCTGGACAGCGATGAGGACGCCCTCAAGGCCCTGGTGGCCGCCATCGAGAAGGCGGGCTACCGCCCCGGCGAGGATTTCATGATCGCCATCGACTGCGCCGTGTCCGACTGGTATAGCAAGGAGGACGGCCTGTATCACCTGCCCAAGCGGGGCGTTACCATGTCCGCGGCGGATATGGTGGCGATGTACAAGGGCTTCTGCGAGAAATATCCCATCATCTCCATCGAGGACGGCCTGGGCGAGGACGACTGGGACGGCTGGAAGCTGCTGACCGACGAGCTGGGCAATAAGATTCAGCTCGTGGGCGACGACCTGTTCGTCACCAATGTGGAGCGCATCCAGACCGGCATCCAGAAGGGTGTGGCAAACTCCGTGCTGATAAAGCTGAACCAAATCGGCACCCTGACGGAGACCCTGGATGCCATCCAGATTGCCCATCGTGCGGGCTACACGGCGGTCATCTCCCACCGCTCCGGCGAGACGGAGGACACCACCATTGCCGACCTGACCGTGGCCGTGAACGCGGGCCAGATCAAGACCGGCGCGCCCAGCCGCACCGACCGGGTGGCGAAGTATAACCAGCTCCTCCGCATTGAGGATGAGCTGTTCGATGTTCCCCGCTACCTGGGCCGGGACGCCTTCTTCTCCATCCGCAAGTAATCATTTCAGCCAAACAGGCAGCGGTTCCCTTATGGGAGCCGCTGCTTTTTTGCGGGTTATGGGACGTGGAAATATGAATGATTATGCGGCTAAAACTTACAAAACAGTTATTTAAGCATTGAAACTGTAATCGTTGCTACTATCTTTCTATGGGGAAACTATGGTATAATTCCAAAGTAATCTTGTGAAATGTTTTTCGGAGCATTTCGCGGAAATTTTAAGGAGGAACGTAATGAAGAAACTCGTAAGCGTCATCCTGATCCTTGCAATGGTCATGGCGATGGGCGTTTCGGCGTTCGCCTCGTCGGAGGCTTCGGGAGAAGCCTCCGCCAGCGCGTCTGCTGAGGCCAGCACCGCCGATGCCCCTGTTGTAGAGATCAGCGGACCCACCACTGCCGAACAGAGCGGCTGGATGTACACCGAGGAGGATGGCGTCATCACCATCATCCAGGCGCCCCAGTCCGTGAAGTCGGAGATGGTCGTCCTGGTTCCGGGCTACATCGGAACGGAGACCGTGGACGCGTTGGGCGACGGCGGCGCCGTCATGTCCAACAACAAGCTGGAAGGCACCTATGTCCTGTTCCCTGAGGAGCTGGGCTACATTGCCGACAGCGCCATCCACGACTTCAACGATACCATCGCCTGGGTCATCCCCGCCACGGTGGAGGTCTCTGACTCTCCCTGGCTGAGCTGCTCCGGCTATGTCATCACGGAGGAGGGATCTTCCGCCGCCGCTGCCGCTGAGTTCAACGGCAAGGAGACCGTTTCCATGGACGGCTGCACCGCTTTCGTGGTTGCCCCCGGCGAGAACGGCACCATCACCCCCGTCGGTACCTACTATGTGCCGGAGGGCGCCTATGGCCTGTCCACCGAGCTGACTGTCAGCGCGGCGGAGGGGTATAAAATCGCCTCCATCACCGTGGACGGCGTAACCACCACGTTCGATGAGCTGACCCAGGAGTTCACCCTGGTCTATACCTTCAGCGCGGATTCCTCCGCTGTGGAGGCTGAGTTTGTGGCCCTTGGGGAGGACGAGGCTGAGAGCCGTTCCTTCAGCACCGGCGACGAGTATTCCTATGTGGACATCGTGGACGGCGCCGCGGCCGAAGGCACCGAGCTGCCCGAAGACCTGTACGAGGTGCAGAACCCCAACACCTCTGTGACCGACTATGTTCACGCCCTGGGCGTTTCCACCGGCGTGTATTACGTCTATGAGGACTCCCTCTATGAGGAGGTCTACTGCTCCCAGGCCAACGACGAGGTGGAGTACCTCACCAAGGCCGAGGTTATCAACGGCGTCTATGAGACCGAGGGCCTTGTGTACGGCGAGGATTACGACATCATCCGCCTGCACAACTACTATGCCAACATCACCAGCGGCCCCTCCAGCGGCGTTGTGATTATGTACTGCACCTACCTCTATAAGCTGGTGGACGAGACCAGCGAGGACGGCTCCGTTCTGGACGGGGAGACCGTTTATTCCGCCGATAACGTAGACCATGCCTCCGTCTTCGTACAGGGGACAGGCTCCTACACCATCGACAATCTGACCGTATTCTGCTACACCAGCGGGCGCGGCCCCTCTGAGAGCGGCAACTTCTACGGCGTCGGCTCCCAGGTTCATGTGGACGGCGGCACCGAGGGCAAGATCACTGAAAGCGATATTCATTATGATACCGCCACCCTGGTGCTGAATCAGCCCCAGATCCTTGGCACCAACAACTCCATCTATGCCACCGGCAGCGGTCTCGCCATCATTAACGGCGGCGACATCTTTGCCTGCTCCTCCGGCGGCCATGGCCCCTATGTCTCCCAGGGGGGACAGATTGTCATTAACGTGGAGGGAACCAACCTCATCAACGAGGACGGCTCCATCAACATCACCGACCCCGAAGCCACCGAGATTCCTGACTACAGCTACGCCGCCATGACCCAGGATGAGGACGGCGACAATGTCCTGGACATCACCGAGCATCCCGACGATGTGACCGTCATCGTGTCCGGCCTGGACGCCGGTACCGCCCTGGCCACCGATAAGGGCGGCGGCACCATCGTTGCCAACCGGGTCGTGACCAAGTGCTATGGCCTGCGCTCCGCCGGCGTCTACACCATCGGCTATTCCGAGAGCTGGGTCTATGTGTTCAACTCCAACTGCACCTCCAACCTGGACGCCGCCCTTTGCTCCGCCTCCGCGGGCTATGGCTACGCGTTCAACTGCCGCCTCCAGGGCTGCATGGGCATTAAGGTTCGTGCCTCCGGCACCAGCGGCACTGAGGACGCTGGTATCTGGGTAGAGAACTGCCGCGTCTCCGCTTACTATGACGCGGAGGAAGAGGAGAACGCCTATCTGGTCGGCTCCCCCGATGAGTTTATCGCGCTGATCGGCGAGGAGGCCGGTATCGAGCCTCAGGGCGAGAACGAGACCTATGCCGAATACCTGACCCGCGCCGACGAGGCCCTGTATCAGTACATTGTGGAGGAGGGCAACTCCTATGGTACCAGCATGAACATCTTCATCGACTCCGCCAACACCCCCCACTACAACGAAAACGGCATCCTCTGGTGGTACCTCGACCGCTCCAAGACCCCCGGCTACTCCGGCGGCAACAAGTTCGCGGTTATTTACTCTGACGGCTCTCCCGCCGTTGTGAACGTAACTGCCTCCCTGCTGGTCAACGACAACTACACCTACTACGGCCCTGAGTCCGAGTGGTGGAACGGCCTGACCGAGGAGGAGCAGAGCTACTACACCCCCGCCGACAACCTGATTGCCTCCGCTGAGAACGGCGGCCAGCTCAACGTCACCTTCACGGATGAGAACTCCTCTACCTATTGGGACGTGACCGGCGAATCCGACGAGACCTGCGAGATGGTGGGCGATTTCTATGTGGGCGGCAAGTCCACCAACGGCATCAACGCTACCTTCATCAACTCTGAGTGGACCGGCACCATTCTCTTCGAGGAGCCTTCCTCTGAGGAGGACACCATCGGCACCGCTTATATCGTGCTGACCGAGGGTTCCGTCTGGACAGTCACTGAGGAATGCACCGTCAACGGCCTGACCGTGGACGAGACCAGCACCATCATCGGCACTGTCACCGAGAACGAGGACGGCACCTACACCATCACCCCGTCCGAGGAGGCTACCTCCGGCATCGAGGCTGATGAGGACGCCGCTGCCTCCGACGAGGCCGACGCCTCCGCCGAGGTGGAGGAGACCGCCGCTGAGACCTCCGCCCTGGAGGGCAAGGACGCCTTCGACGCCTATGTCCAGTACCTGCGGGATTACATGGACGCCTATGAGGGCGAGGGCGACGGCTCCGGCTTTGACGACAGCGCCAAGACCATGGCCCTGGGCGAGCTGGACACGGTTGCCTATGGGGACGACGTGAACGAATTTCCCTTTGAGATGTTTGTCTCCCAGTTCGGCGCCGACGACTATGACACCTGGCTGGCCAGCCAGAAACAATCCTTTTCAGGAAATGTCCTGATTCATGGCAATATCCCCCGTGCTGCATATTGCGGTGCGGGGGATATTTGTGTATAATAATACTGTTCTTCCATGAAATGGGCGATTTTTGCGGAGGACGGCATCGTTGATGGAACGGGGGAGAGGACGAGACAGTATAAGGAGGGCAAAGACCGTGGCACAGAGTATACAGGATATGGATATGAATCGGCTGTGGGAGATATTGGAGCGGTTTCAGTATCTTCCCTTCTACACAGCCAAGGGACTGGAATTTTATTACACTCTTCACGGCGGGGAGATGTTTGTAAGTCGGAAGGACAAATCCATCACCCGCGCCACCATAGAGCTGGCCTTCCGCCGCGTGCAGGAGATGGACGGCCAGGTTCCCGGCCCTAAAAAGCTGAATGTGTTTGGGGCGTCCTATCTCTACCCCATTTTCCAAAAGCTGGGCTTCATCACACGCCCCGGTGAGATTCAGCAGTAAAAATCGAAAATTTCATGTTGACAGGGCTTCAAAATTTTTATATAATACCAAAGTTAGTGGTTAATATGCCGTAAATATGTCAACTACTTCGGCACAGCCGATGTTGAGTAAATATTACACACAGAAAGGAATCAACCGATGAAGCGCACCTATCAACCCAAGAAGCGCCACGCCCAGAAGGAGCATGGCTTCCGCAAACGTATGTCCACCCGCAATGGACGGAAGGTTCTGTCCGCCCGCCGCGCCAAGGGCCGCAAGAGACTGAGCTACTGATTCGGCCCGGAATGGGGCGTCCCAGTGAAATATACTTCCTCTTTGAAAGCAAACAACGACTTTCGCCGGGTCTATAAGCGGGGGACGAGCGCTGTGCGTCCGTGCCTGGTGGTGTATGCCCGGAAAAACAAGAGACAGGAGAACCGCCTGGGTCTCACCGTGACAACAAAAATCGGGAAGGCCCACACGCGCAACCGTGTGCGCCGCCGTCTGCGGGAGATATACCGCCTGCATGAGGCCGAGTTCCGGCCCGGCTACGACTGGGTCATTGTGGCCCGGATGCGGGCGGTGCAGGCCAGCTATCAACGGCTGGAGAAGGAGCTTCTGTCCGCAAGCCAAGAGCTGGGGGCATCGCTGAAATGAAGCGTGTGCTGCTGGCTATTGTGCGTTTCTACAGGAAGTATATATCCCCGGTGACAAAGCCATGCTGCCGGTTTATCCCCACCTGCAGCGAGTATGCCCTGATCGCCATTGAGCGCTACGGCGCCTGGAAGGGCGGCTGGCTGGCGCTCAAACGCATACTGCGGTGCCACCCATTCCACATTGGGGAGCATGATTTCTACGATCCCGTGCCGTAATGGTTGATTAGGAGAGTTATATGTTAGACGCGATTGCAAAACCATTTGGCAAGCTGATGCTCTGGTTTTACAACTGGACGGGCAACTATGGCGTAGCCGTTATCCTGTTCGCCCTGGTTGTGAAGCTCATCCTGCTGCCCTTCCAGCTAAAAAGCAAGAAGAGCACGATGCGAACCAGCCGTATGACCCCCCGGCTCAAGGAGCTGGAAAAGAAATACGGCAATGACCAGCAGAAATACCAGCAGGAGGTCAGCAAGCTATATAAGGAGGAGGGCGTAAACCCCATGTCGGGGTGCCTTTGGTCCCTGCTGCCCTATCCTATCCTGCTCGCCCTGTGGCGCGCTATCCGCTACCCCCTGACCGTTATGATGGGCGTGTCCTCAGACCTTTTGTCCGAGGGGGGAGCTATCTACGAAAAGCTGGTCGAGCTTGGCTATAACCTGGCCGACTACTCCACCAGAAACACGGCGGAGACCTATGAGCAAATCTTCCAGTCCCAGTTCATCACCGAGCATTTTTCGGACTTCTCCGCTCTGTCGGACAAGCTGCAGGCCATATCCTACAAATTCCTTGGCATGGATTTGGGCCAGACGCCCAGCTTTAGGGTTTGGGCCTGGGATTGGAGCAGCCCGTCCGTCTGGGGGCCTGCTCTGGGACTTTTCCTGATCCCGGTGCTGGCGGCTGTTTTGAGCTGGCTTTCCATGAAGGTCTCCATGGCGTCTCAGCCCCAGACCAAGGATACCCAGAGTACAAACGCCACCATGACGCTGATGATGCCTGTTATCTCCCTGTGGATCTGCTTTACCATGCCTGGCGTTATGGGCATTTACTGGTGCGCCCAGTATGTGTTCTCCATGATTCAGGACGTTATTCTGACAAGGATATTCAATCGTCAGTTGGATATTGAAGACGCGGAGCGCATTGAAAGGGAGAAGGCCCGTGAGGCGGAGCTGGAGGCGAAGCGTCTGGCTACGGAGAAACTGAAGGCCGAGGGTGCTACCACCGTCAACAAGAACACCTCTAAGAAAAAGCAGCAGGCTGCCGCCGCCCAGAAGGAGACGGAGCGCAAGGCCGCTGAGGCCCGCGCCGCCAAGCTGGCGAAGCGGGGCCGGACAGGCGAGGAGGTGCCGCCCTCCCAGGTGGGGAACCGGCGCTATGCCCGTGGCCGGGCCTATGTGCCTGACCGCTATTCCAACCCGGAGGAGGCGGCGGAAAAGACCGCAGCCGCCGCTGCGGAGAGCGCGGACTATGAGGCTGAATACGACGGCGACGAGGCTACGGCGGAGACCGTGACCGAGACCGCTGCTTTGCCGGAGAGCAAAGCGCCCGCGGAGGACAAGCCCGCCGAGGAGACCGTCCAGGCGGAGACTGATGCGGAAGTTGCGGAGCCTCAGGCGGAGGAAGTGACCGACGAGGAAAGCGACGACGCTGACGCTGATCATGAGCCGCCCGCTGCGGCCCCGGCGGCGGAGGCTGCCGCACCTGCGGAACCGATGCAGGCAGCGGAGGATGACGCAGCCGATGCGGATGCAGACGCACCGGCAGACGACAATTAACGGAGGAATTTTGCAGCTATGCTTAAATCCATCGAAGTAAAAGCCAAGACGACAGAGGACGCTATTTCCAAGGCGCTGTCCCAACTGGGGCTTGAGCGAGATGATATTTCAGTTGAAATCGTAGAGAGGGGCAAGAGCGGCTTTCTGGGCATAGGCGCTGTGGACGCCGTAGTCCGTGTGTCCTATGAGGCGCCGGATGAGCCGGAACCCGTCTCTGTGGAAGAGGCTGTGGAGGAAAAGGCGGCGGAACCGGCGCCTGTCCCCGAAAAGGAGCCGGAGTCTGCTCCCGCTCCCCGGCAGGAGGCCCCTGTTCAGGAGAAGGCTCCCGCCGCGAAAGACAAAAAGCAGCCTGACGGTACCCAGGCGGAGCGGACGGAGGAGTTTTTGCGGGGGCTGCTGGAGCGCATGGACGTGAACGCGGAGATTTCTATTACCCCCCGTGAGGGCGGCGGCCTGAACGTGAATCTCACCGGCCAGGGCATTGGGGCTGTGATTGGCCGCAGGGGAGAGACCCTGGACGCGATCCAGCACCTGACAAACTACGCCGTGAACCGGGGCAGCGAGCGCCGGGGCCACATCAATGTGGACGCGGAGAACTACCGGGCCAAGCGGGAGGAATCTCTTGTGCGTCTGGCAGAGAAAATGGCCGCCAAGGCGGTGAAATACCGCCGCAACATGGCGCTGGAGCCGATGAACTCCTATGAGCGCCATGTGATACACACAGCACTTCAGGATTTTGAGGGTGTGACCACCAGCTCTGTCGGCGTAGAGCCGAATCGCCGTGTGGTTGTCACCTATGTCCGCCCGGAGGAGAAGGAAGAAAAAACAGAGTACCAGGAATGGTGCTGAACCTGTAGCCGTACTTACGGCGAAGTGCTGCAAGGCTTTTTATGATGAGGGGCCGGCCATTGGCCGACCCCTTTTTTGAGGCTAAGAGAAGGAGGAATGGCCTGTGGTTTTTTCCAGCGCATTGTTTTTGTTTGCCTTTCTGCCGGTGCTGTACGCCATCTACCGGCTGACGCCGGGCATTAAGGGCAAAAATATTGTTCTTTTGATCTTCAGCCTCATATCCTATGCCTTTGGGGACATTGCCTATTTGCCGCTGCTGCTGGCCTCCATCGTGATCAACTGGGGGGCGGGACGGCTGCTGGGCGCGATGACGCCCAAAAACAAGGGCCGGTATGCCGTGCTGTTCCTGACAGTAGCGCTGGACCTGGGGCTGATGGCGGTGTTCAAATACCTGGACTTCATTGTGGGGAATATAAACGCCCTGCTTGGCCTGTCCATCCCGCTGCCGGGGATCGCCCTGCCCTTGGGCATTAGTTTCTTCACCTTTACCGCCCTCAGTTATGTGATAGAGGTGTACCGCAAGCCTAAAAACATGGAGCGGAATCTCCTGAAAACAGGGCTTTATATCTGCCTGTTCCCCACCATCCTTTCCGGCCCTATTGTAAGTTACAAGAGCTTTGCCCCGCAGACAGAAAGCCGTACCTGCACGCCGGAAAAGACGGCAGCGGGGCTGCGCCGCTTTATGTACGGCATGGCCAAAAAGCTGTTGATTGCGGATACAGTGGGCGCTATGGTGGATGCCATTTATGCCGGTTCCGTGCTGGACGCCCGCATTGCCTGGCTGGGGGCCGTGGGCTATGCGGTGCAGATACTGTTTGATTTCTCCGGCTACACGGATATGGCCCTGGGCCTGGGGAAGATGTTCGGCTTCGACTTCCCGGAAAACTTTGACCGGCCCTATACAGCCCTTGGCATGACCGATTTCTGGAGGCGCTGGCACATAAGCCTGACCACATGGTTCCGCAATTATCTCTATATGCCCCTGGTTATGAGCAAGCCCCTGCAAAGGCTTTACAAAAAATGGGCCGCCAAATATGGCCGCCCAAAGGCCAATAAGCTGTCCGTTCTGATTCCCACAACGGTGGTGTGGCTCCTGACCGGGCTGTGGCATGGGGCGGACTGGAGCTATGTGCTGTGGGGCCTGTGGCATGGGCTTTTCTGCCTTTTGGAGGGCGTGGGGATTCTCCGCACCAAAAGGCTGGAGGAGAGCGTCCCTGGCCGTGTGGTGCTGCATGTCTATACATGGCTTGTGGTGCTGCTGGGAACGGTGCTGTTCCGCTCCGAATCTATGGCCCAGGCGGGGCAGATGCTTGCCGCCATGTTCACGGGCTGGCGCTTCACCGCCTTGGGAACGCTGGAATTGCAGCAGATGCTCACCGGCCTGTGCGTGTTTTGCCTGATATTCGGCATTGCGGCCTCCACAGTGAAAGCGCCTAAGCTGAAGGACAGACTGCTGGCCGCGAAATGGACGGAGCCGGTCTCCTATGTAGTCTGCGGGGGACTGTTCGTCCTGTGCGTAATGAGCATGGCGCAAAGCGGCTTTCAGCCCTTCATCTACCAGCAGTTTTAAGGAGGCGGGGTGATAATATGAAAAGAGTCCTGTGTATTGTTTTTATCGTCCTGTTTTTTGCCCTCTGCCTTATTCCCATTGTGGGGCTTGCCGTAAACGGCCCGTCAGAGGCGGCGGCCAACGAGGCCCCGGTTGCCAAGCTCCGGCTGATAAAGTTGAACGGAACGCTGAATTGGGACTTTTTATCCGACTTGCAGACCTATGTTTCCAATGGGTTCTATCTGCGCCTGAACTTAATAACCGCCTGGGACAAGCTGTGTGCCAATGTATTTCACACCTCCGCCAATGAGGACGTTATCATTGGGCCGGACGGCTGGCTGTTTTACGGCACGGCGGTGGATGGCATTTCCGGGGCGAACCAGCTTACCGACCGGGAGATTTGGTGCTGCGCCCGCAGCCTGTATCTGATGCAGGAGTATGTGGAAAGTCAGGGGGCGGTCTTTGTGTTTGCCGTTCCCTGTGGAAAGTACACCCTGTATCCTGAACACGCCCCATCCTATGTCACCGTGGCGGAGGGAAGCAGCCTGACCCGGCTGACGGCGGCCCTGGAGGAGCAGGGGGTGAGCTATGCCGACCTTTACGCCGCCTTCGCCGCAGTGGATGAGGAGCTTTATTGGAAGTGGGACAGTCATTGGAACAGCAAGGGCGCGGCTCTGGCCGCTGATGCCATCCTGGCCGCCGCTGGAATGGAAAGCGACTATTTCTCCGGCCCCTTTACAGCGGAGGAGAACCACCTGGGTGATTTGTATGAGATGCTCTATCCCACCGGCGCGGAGCTGGAGGTGGATTATACCTGGAGCCAGGGCTTTACCTTCACCTATACCAGCAGCTTTGGCAACTATGACGACGTTACCATTCAAACCGAAAATGAAAGCGGAACCGGCTCCCTGCTCATGTTCCGGGATTCCTCTGGCCGCAATCTTTACCCCTATATGGCCCAGAGCTATGCCTCGGCCTGGTTTTCCCGGCTGAACAATTACCGCCTGGACTATATCGCGGAGCAGCAGGCGGATGTGGTGGTCATTGAGCTGGCGGAGCGAACCCTGGGGTATCTCCTGCAATATCCCGCCGTATATCCCGCGCCGGAACGGGAGGAAGATGTCCTGACCGGCGCGGCGGAAATCACGACCACGCTGTCCGCCGGGGAACCCGGCGAGACCATGGAGGGCTATTTTCAACTGACCGGCACCCTGCCTGAAACCGCCGTGGATTCGTCCGTCTATATCCGCACAGCCGACGGAACGGTCTACGAGGCCATCCCCAACGAAGGCTCCTTCACCGCCTGGCTGCCTGCCGATACGGATTGGGAGACGGTTACGGTGTTTGCCTTCCTGTGACAGAAATACCGCGGACATAGTTTTCCGCCGGACGCAAAAATAATATAGCCCCCTGGTGCAGGCATTCGAAAAAAGGGATTTCGAAGCTGCACGAAGGGGGCTATAGTTGTGTCAAGAGGGGGCCGCAGAAATGCGGCCCCCTCTGTAGGTATTGCGCTTATGAATGCTTAGAAGATAGCCACAACAGCGCCGCTGTAGGTCTCCTCGATGTACTCGCGGACTTCCTCGGACTGGAGGGCGGCGACCAGGGCCTGAATGGCCTCGTTGTCCTCGTTGCCGGCCTTGACGGCCACGATGTTGGCGTAGGTCTGTGCGGCGTCGCCGTCAGCGTTCTCGATGGCCAGTGCGTCAGTGGCGGCGTTCAGGCCAGCGTCCAGAGCATAGTTGCCGTTGATAACGCCCAGGTCAACATCGCTAAGGGAGTTGGCGATCTGAGCGGCCTCCATTTCCACAAACTCGATGTTCAGGGGATTGTCCACGATGTCGTAGATGGTGGCGTTGGAGGAGGCGTCGATGCCGTCAGCCAGGGTGATAACGCCCTCCTGCTGGAGCAGGAGCAGAGCGCGGGTCTCATTGGAGCCGTCGTTGGGGATGGCGATGGTAGCGCCCTCGGCCAGCTCCTCAATGGAAGCGGTCTGACCGGCATAGATGCCGAAAGGCTCGTAGTGGATGGAGCCGACGCTGACCAGGTCGGTGCCGTTCTCCTCGTTGAAGGTGGTCAGATAGGGCTGATGCTGGAAGTAGTTGGCGTCCAGGTCGCCGGAATCCACAGCCAGGTTGGGCTGCACATAGTCGGTGTACTCCACGATCTCCAGGTCATATCCCTGCTCAGCCAGGATGGCCTTGGCGACCTCAAGAATCTCAGCGTGGGGGGTGGGGGAGGCGCCGACGCGGATTGTCACCAGCTCGGTAGTCTCCTCGGCTTCCTCGGCGGTTTCGGCGGCTTCCGTGGTCTCCTCAGCGGTGGCCTCGGTCTCCTCGGCGGTGGTGTCGCTGTCAGAGGAGCTGGAGCAGCCGGCCAGAACGCCGAACAGCATCACCAGCGCCAGCAGCAGAGCAAGTGTCTTTTTCATGTTCGTTCTCCTTTTCTGAATGATTTATATAAATGGGTATGCGCGCAAAATAGGGTGGGTGTTACCGAATACGCTTGTCGCTCCTGCGGATAATCACGTTGCCAACACTCTGGAATATCTGCACCAGAATGATGAGCAGGATGACCATGAAGTACATGACAAGGTATTTTGTTCGGTAGTAGCCATAGTTGATAGCCAGGGCGCCGATGCCGCCGCCGCCCAGGATGCCGGACATGGCACCATAGCCAAAAATGGTTATCAGCGCGGTGACAAGGTTTGAAAGTAAAGAGGGCTTTGCCTCTGGAATCAGCACCTTCCACACGATCTGCATGGGGCTTGCGCCCATGGCCTGAGCCGCCTCGATGACGCCGTGGTCGATTTCCCGGATGGAGGTCTCCACCAGACGGGCCACAAAGGGGAAGGCCGCGATGGTCAGAGGGACGATGATGGCCTTGGTGCCGACGGAGGTTCCCACGATCAGCCGGGACAGGGGCAGCACGACCACCAGCAAAATGAGAAACGGCACCGAGCGAAGCAGATTTATGATAACGTTGATGATACGCATCAGCAGCTTCGGCAGGGGGCGGATCCCCCGTTCCTCCCCGGTCACAAGGATGATGCCAAGGGGCATACCAATGATGAACGCAAACAGGGTGGGGAGGAAGGTCATGACCAGGGTCTCGCCGATGGCGTCCAGCAGGTCGTTTTGGATAATATTGGTCAGCAGGGTAACATTTGCTTCACTGAACATAGTCCGTCACCTCCTCCGCAGTAACACCGCTCAGCTCCCGCAGATAAATCAGGGCGCGGGCGGCCTCTGTCTCGTCCTCCGGCAGGCCCAATACCATGGTGCCGAAGGCTTTGTCCCCAATGGTGCGGGTGTCCGCGCTGACGATGTTCAGCCGGATGCCCTGCTCGATGGCCAGGGAGGAGATAATCGGCTCCCCGGCGGCGGCCCCGTTGAACACCAGCCGTACCAGCCGATTTTGGGGCAGAACGTGTATTTTTTCCCCCTCCGGCATGACCAGGCGGCGGCCCGCCTCGGTTTGCGGGTTGGAAAAGATTTCGCTTACCAGGCCCTGCTCCTGAATAACGCCCTGGTCGAGAATGGCCACCCGGCTGCATATCTGCTCCACCACCCGCATTTCATGGGTTATCACCACCACGGTGACGCCCAGGTCCCGGTTCAGCTCCCGCAGAAGAGTTAGGATGGATTGGGTAGTGGTTGGGTCCAGGGCGGAGGTGGCCTCGTCGCACAGCAGCACCTGGGGGTCGCTTGCCAGCGCTCTCGCGATGGCGATGCGCTGCTTCTGACCGCCGGAAAGCTGCACAGGGTAGGCGTCCGCCTTATCCGGCAGACCAACGATTTCCAGCAGCTCCCTGGCCCGCTCCCTGGCGGCGGGCTTTTTCGTCCCGGCCAGCTCCAGGGGGAAGCATATATTTTCCAGTGCCGTGCGCTGCATCAGCAGGTTGAAGCTCTGGAATATCATGCTCATGGACTGCCTCGCCTTGCGGAGGTTCTTCTCTGAAAGAGCGGTCAGCTCCTGGCCGTCAAAAATGACCTGGCCGGAGGAGGGGCGCTCCAACAGATTGATACACCGCACAAGGGTGGATTTTCCCGCGCCGGAGAGACCGATGATGCCGAATATCTCGCCCTTTTGTATGTCCAGATTGATGTTGTGGAGGGCCTCCACAGAACCGTCTCCCGCGCCGAAGATCTTACACAGGTCTTTGACCTGGATGATTGTCTCACTCACAGCTTTTTCCTTCCTTGCTTCGATTCTAACATTAAAAAACGCCCTTAATGAGACATCATCAAGGACGAACGCATATAACGCCGTGGTACCACCTTGCTTCGCCCACACCTCACGATGAGGGCCTTACGGAGTTCCAACAAACCCCTGCGCTGTAACGGGCGCGCCCGTCGCGGACTACCTATCGTCCGTGCGGCTCCAAGACCATGTTCGGCGGGCCATCTGCACCCCTTCGCAGCTACCGGGGCTCTCTGCGGCATACCCTCCCGCGTACTCTTCTTTTCATTGCCTTTTGTGGTATTTTATTGTGCCGCTCCCGGCCTCTGCCGGAAACTTTCCCTATTATATACTCCTCGTTTCCCCTTGTCAACCGCCATTTTGCTGGTTTTTCGTACTATTTCACACTGAATTTGTGTGAAATAGTACGAAAACATACGCAAAATACGGGGGTACAAAATAAAGATAGGGGTGTTCAGCAAAGAACACCCCTACATGTTTCCATATTAGTCCGTATACGCCACGGCCTTGTCGAACAGCTCCTCTACATCCTTGGCGGGTTCCTTGGTGCAGCAGGTGGTGATGACAGCGGCCAGGAGACCGGCGATGAAGCCGGGGATGATTTCATAGACGCCGGTGCCGGAAAGGAACGCCAGCCACAGGATGTCCACCACGGCCCCTGCCAGAATACCGGCCACAGCGCCCTTGAAGTTAAAGCGCTTCCAGTACAGGCTCAGGAGGATGACCGGGCCGAAGGCCGCGCCGAACACGCCCCAGGCGTTGGACACCAGGCTCATAATGGTACCTGCGTTGGGATTGGAGGCGATAACAACCGCCACCACCGCGATAATCACCACCACGATGCGCCCAGCCCAGAGCATTTCCTTGTCGGAGGATTTGCCCTTGCGGATAATGGGCTTGTACACGTCGCTGGCGAAGGCGGAGGACGCAGCCAGAAGCTGGCTGTCCGCCGTACTCATGGAGGCGGCCAGCACCGCGGAGAGAAGGATGCCGGAGATGATGCCGGGGAAGATGGTGCGAACCATGGTGATGAACACCAGGGAGTCGCCGTAGATTCCTTCGTCATATCCCAGGAACATACGGCCCACAATGCCCACAACAGCGGCAAAGATCAGAATCAGAACTGTCCAGATAATGCCAATTTTTGCGGACTTTTTCAAATCCTTCTGGCTTTTCAGGGACATGAAGCGGATGATGATATGGGGCATACCAAAATACCCCAGGCCCCAGCCAAGGCCGGAGATTACGTCCTGCCAGCTAGAAAACAGGTTCCAATACCCGTCGGACACTGCGGTAGTGGCGGAGCCGTCCAGCATGAACGCCGCGAAAATGGGGGCAATCAGCAAGGCGCCCAGCATCAGCATCCCCTGGAAGAAGTCTGTCCAGCAGACGGCGGAGAAGCCGCCCAGGAAGGTGTAGGCCACGATGATAACGCAGGCAAGATACATAGCCACGGTCTCGTCCATGCCGATAACGGTGTGGAACAGGGTGCCGCAGGCCTTCATGCTGGAGGCGGCGTAAATGGTGTACGCCACCAGAAAGATGACGGCGCAAATCACCTGGAGAGACTTGGATTTCGAAAGAAAGCGGTTGGTCAGGTACTGCGGGATGGTGATGGAATCGTCCGCCACGATGGAGAACCGCCGCAGGCGGGGCGCTTCAAAAATCCAGCTCAGCGCGTAGCCCAGCGCCAGGCCAATGGGGATCCAGAGCTGCCCAAGACCCAGTGCGTAAATCGAGGTAGGCAGGCCCATCAGTACCCAGGCGCTCATGTCCGACGCTCCGGCGGACAGCGCCGTGACCCACGGCCCCATTTGACGGTTTCCAAGGAAATACCCCTTCTCGCCGCCGGTTTTGCTCTTGACAAAGAACCAGATGCCAACGCCAAGCATAAAGCAAAGGTACAGGATAAAGATGACAACTTCTGATGCGTTCATGGGAGATGACCCCTTCCAATAAGATAATGTAATGGTGATGCAACAAAAGAAATTATAAGATTTTTTGTCGAGATTGTAAAGAGTTTTTGAGCAAATAAGATGTTCTGCTTGCAAATATTAGTTAAAATGATTATAAGCGAGACAGCCCAGGTTGGAATTTTTGTTTAAAATCGGGAAAATGCCCGGAAACCGCGATTTCCCCTTGAAATTAAGACTTTCTTATGGCAGCCTTTAATTAACCTCACCGATGAAAATTGGATATGCGGGCAGACCAATGCAGAAGTCTTCAATGGCGATGATGACTGTGTTGCGACCGCACTCTGGAGAAGCTCGGCAGTGTAAATGAGTTGTTTACGCTGTTGGGTGCCGAAGGGGCAAACGGACGAGCGAACCGTCCGCAATCTCTCAGGCGAAAGGACAGAGCCTTTTTCAATCAGACCCGATTGGATTGTGGATTGGATAAGCGGCTTTGGCTTATCCATTTTTTGTTGGCCGGGAAATCAAAACTCAGAGGGAGATAACCAAAATGTTGCAAGTAGTTACCAACATCAACAGCGCTATCAACAATGTGGTTTGGGGCTGGCCGGCCATTATCCTGCTGGCAGTCGTTGGCGTGCTGATGACCGTCCTGACAAAGGTCTTTCAGATCTCGCACCTGAAGCACTGGTGGAAAAACACCATCGGCGCCATCTTTAAGGACAAGAACGTAACGGGGCACACCAAAGACAAGTCCATTTCCCAGTTCCAGTCTCTCTGCACCGCCTTGGCGGCTACCGTCGGCACCGGCAACATCGTCGGCGTGGCGGGCGCTATCATCGTCGGCGGCCCCGGCGCTGTGTTCTGGATGTGGCTCATTGCCTTCTTCGGCATGATGACCAACTATTCCGAAAACGTTCTGGGCATTTATTACCGCCGCAAGAATAAAGACGGCGAGTGGTCCGGCGGCGCTATGTATTACCTCCAGGACGGCCTGGGCGCCAAGAAGGGCTGCAAGGGCATCGGCAAGGTGCTTGCCGTTCTGTTCGCAGTGTTCTGCTTCCTGGCTTCCTTCGGCATTGGCAACATGACCCAGGTCAACTCCATTTCCGGCAACCCGCTGTCCGTGTTCAACATCCCCACCTGGGTCAGCGGTATTCTGGTTCTCGTTCTGGCCGGTCTGGTTATCGTGGGCGGCCTGAAGCGTATCGCCAACGTGACCGAGAAGATCGTTCCCTTCATGGTCATTCTTTACATCGTCGGCGCAGTTGTTATTCTGATTACCAACATCTCCCAGATTCCCGCCGTGTTCGGCGCTATCTTCAAGGGCGCGTTCGCATGGAAGGCCGCTGGCGGCGGCGTTGTAGGCTACGGCATCAAGCTGGCCATCGAGCAGGGCTGCAAGCGCGGCGTGTTCTCCAATGAGGCCGGCCTTGGCTCTTCCGTTATGGTTCACTCCAACTCCAATGTTAAGGAGCCTGTCCGTCAGGGTATGTGGGGCATCTTTGAGGTGTTTGCGGACACCATCATCGTCTGCACCCTGACCGCTTTCGCTGTTCTTTCCTCCGGCCTGGTTGATCTGGAGACCGGCGTGACCGTCACTGAGTATGCCGGCGAGGCCATTTCCAAGTCCAATATCGTTGCTACCGTGTTCAGTATGCACTTTGGTGTTGTGGGCGGCGCTTTCGTTGCCATTGCCATCGCCCTGTTTGCCTATTCCACCATTCTTGGTTGGAGTCATTACGGCACCAAGTCCTTTGAGTACCTGTTCGGCGAGAAGTACACCATCATCTATCGTGTGATTTTTGTTGTTGCCATCTTCGGCGGCGCTGTTATGAGCGACAATATCGCCTGGGATATTGCGGACACGCTGAATGGTTTGATGATGATCCCGAACCTTATCGCAGTGCTGGTGCTGTCTCCGCAGGTTATGCGCATCACCAGGAACTATGTTGACCGCAAGATCAAGGGGAAGGACTTAGAGCCGATGCTTTCTGCTTTCCCTGACATTCAGGCGGAACACGCGGCGGAAATCAAGAACGCTGAGACCGCCGAGGCCGCGGAGTAAGCGACCATACAATATTGCTTTGCCTGTTCCATACCATACATCCATAAGGAGCTGTGCCGCCGGGAAACGGACGGCACAGCTTTTTTCATGTGTTCTGCGGCAAAAAAACTTGTCTGTCGGGCTGAAATCGCCTATAATAGCACTATTTAATGACGATAATTACAGGAGGACGCCATGGCAAAAGATATGACACAGGGCAAGGAGTGGAAGCTCATTTTGTCCTTTACCCTGCCGCTGATTGGCGGCAATCTGCTTCAGCAGGTGTATTCTCTGACAGACAGTCTGATAGTGGGGAACATTGCCGGGCAAAACGCGCTGGCCGCCGTGGGAACCAGCTTTCCCCTGACCTATTTGCTGCTGGCTCTGGCTACGGGCCTGACCAACGGGGTGGGCATTATGGCTGCCCAGTTTTACGGGGCGAAGCGGGCGGAGGCGTTTCGGAAAAACCTCTCCACCGCCTGCATTACGCTGCTGGCGGCGGGTATCATTATCACGGTGCTTGGCATTGCCCTGAGCCGGGTGATGCTGGAAGGGCTTTTGCAGACGGACGCGGTCATTCTGGACAGCGCGCTGGTGTATCTGCGTGTCTATTGCCTGGGGCTGGTGTTCCAGTTTGCCTACAACACCTTTGCGGCAATCCTTCGTTCCATTGGGGACAGCCGCTCCACCATGTATTTCCTGCTGGTGTCCACCGTTTTGAACGTGGTTCTGGACGTGATTTTCGTCCGGCTCTGGGGCGTGGCGGGGGCGGCCTGGGCCACGGTGATCGCCCAGGCGGTCTCGGCGGCCCTTTCCGGGGTGTATCTGTTTCGCCGGGTCGAATTGGCCCGTTTTCAGAAAGGCGAGTTTCGCTTCGATAAGGCCAGCTTTTCCAAATCTCTGCGGCTGGGGGTTCCCACCTCGGTGCAGCAGTGTGCTGTGGGGCTGGGCATGGTGATCATGCAGCGGCTCATCAACTCCTTTGGGGTCGATACCATCTCCGCCGTGGCCGCAGCTATGAAGCTGGAGAGCTTCGCCATGGTGCCGATTATGATGTTTTACATGGGGCTGTCCAATTTTACCGGGCAGAACATGGGGGCGGGCAATATCGACCGCATAAGGCGGGGCTATCACCAAACCATGGTAATGGCGCTGGTCACATGCGCCGGTATTATTCTTCTGCTGATCTTCGCCGGGCCATACGCGGTGCGGCTTTTTAACATGAATGAGGCCGCCACCGCCATCGGCGTGGATTACCTGCGGACCCTGGCGGCGTTTTTCCTGATTTTTGGCGTCATGTATATCACAAACGGCGTCCTCCAGGGCAGCGGCGACGTGATTTACCCCACGATTGCCAGCATGACCAGCCTGCTCACCCGTATCATTGCCGCCAACATCATGGCCACGTTCCCGGCCATCAGCTATCGCTGTATCTATTACGCCACTCCCATCGGCTGGGCCTTGGGCGCGCTGATTGTGTGGATTCGGTATCTGTCGGGCCGGTGGAAGGATAAGAGCATAGCGGCAGCATAATTCAATCAAAAATCAAGTCAAAAGCGCCGGGCTGCGAAGCAATGCAGCCTGGCGCTGTCTTATAGGGGAAAGGGGAATGAGACTCCCTCCTCCCAGGGAAAGGTTCTGGACAGTGTGTCGGTTAGAAGCTCGATCAGGGGGTTGCGATCCCCTTCCCGCCAGACGACGCAGATGGGGATTCTGTCCTCCAGGGGACAGAAGGTAAGCCTGGGTTCGCTGCGCCAGTAGGTATACTGGTCTATCACCGTGAAGCCGTCCCCGATAAGCACGGCCTGCAAAATTGTCTCCCGGTCAGGCACCCATATGGGATTTACCGTTATTTTTCTGGCCTGGAATTGCAGCAGGGCCAATTCCATAGCCATGGGGGACTCCTTTTCCTCCAGCATGAAAAGATTTTTTCCGGCAAAGTCCGCGATTTGAAGCGGCTCGTTCTCTGGCCGCAAAATCCCTCGGCGCACATAGGCCCTGGATTCCAGACTGGCGATTTGGTGCATTTCCAGCCCGTCGAAATCCATGACGCTGGTCTTTGTACACATAATTACATCCAGCTCGTTTGATTGCAGCTTTTGCCGCAGGCTGCGAAAGGTGTCGCACTCAAAATGCAGCGCCGCCTGGGGATGCTGGCGAAGCACCACGGCGCGAAACTGCCGCAGCTCCTCGCTGAGATCCCAGCCCGCGCCAATGCCAACCCGCAGCCCCAGAGAGGATTGATTGGCAAGCTCCCTGACCGCTGCGCGGGTCGCTTCAATGCTTCGGGCTGCGCCCTGAAAGCTCTCTCGGAACAGAATCCCCGCGGGGGTAATAGAGATGCGGTTTTTCTGGGTGCGGTCAAAGAGCTGGCAGCCCAGCTCGTCCTCCAACAGCTTCACCTGGCGGCTGACAGAGGGCTGAGATACAAACAGGGCCTCCGCCGCCTGGGAAAAGCTCATGTACTCCGCCACGGTTAGAAAATACTGAATTTGCAGGGATGTCATCGCCGCCGCCTCCTTGGGAAATCTGGGTTCATTATAGCCAAACGGCTATAACAAGTCAACCGTTTTAGATATTGGCAGTATTTTGTGGAGAATGTTATAATTCTGATAAATCAACAAAAGGGAAGATGCGTTATGAATTATCAGGAGCAATACAAAGGCAAATTGCAGACCCTGGAGGCGGCGCAGGCGCTGATTCATTCCGGCGACGTGATCGCGGTATCGGGGGCCATTACGGAGCCAACGGCCTTTCTGGGGCGGCTGCAGGAGATCATTCCAAGGCTGGAGGACGTTATTCTTGTGAAGAGCAAGGATAACGATTATGAGTATCTCCGTGACCCGGCGACCAAGGGACATATTCTGACCCTGGGGCATTTCTATCACACGAACTTTCGGGAGGACCACGCACTGGGCATTGCTTCCTATCTGCCCTCTGACCTGCACAACTATATGCGGCTTCGCACGGCGTATAAGCCCAACAATGTGTTTATCGCCAAGGTAACAGATATGGACGAAAACGGGAATTTCCAAATTCCCTACTGCCAGATGTTCGAGCGGGAGGCGTATGCCTGCGCGGAGACGGTGATTCTGGAAATCAACCCCCGGTTCCGAAGGGTGCGGGGCGGCGTGGAGATCCCCATTGACCGGGTGGCCTGCTGCTATATCGCGGACTCGCCGCTGCTGACCATCCCCCGCTCCAAGCCCAGCCCTGTGGACGAGGCCATCGGGGCATATATTGCGGATATGATTCACGATGGGGACTGCTTTCAGCTTGGCATAGGCGGGCTGCCGGATACCATCGGGCGGCATCTGTTTGACAAAAACGACCTGGGGATCCATTCGGAGGTGTTTTCCTCCACCATGGCCGACCTGATTGAAAACGGCAACGTGACCGGCCAGTATAAGCAGATCGACAGGGGAGAGCATATCGCCGCCTTCGCCCTGGGGGACGACCACTTATACGCCACGCTGTCGGAAAACGACGCCTGTCATATTATGCCCTCCAGCTACGCGAACGACCCCTTTGTCATTGCCCAGAACGACAACATGATTTCCGTGAACACAGCCCTGGAAATCGACCTGACCGGCCAGATCTGCTCAGAGTCCATCGGCCCGGTGCAGTGGAGCGGCACCGGCGGCGCGGCGGATTTTGCCTATGGCGCTCTTCATTCCAGGGGCGGACGGGGCGTGATTGCCTTTTCCTCCACGGCGAAAAAGGGCAGTGTCTCCCGTATTAAGGTTACGCTTACCCCCGGCGCGGCGGTGTCCATCAGCCGAAACCTGGCGGATATTATTGTAACAGAGTACGGCGTTGCCTATATGCGGGGCCGGTCTGTGCAGGAGCGGGCGGCCCAGCTCATTGAGATTGCCCACCCGGATTTCCGGGACGGGCTGCGGGACGAGGCAAAAGCGTTGGGGTATATTTGATGCGTTGTGTTTTTGAATATTTCAATAAATATGAAATAGGAGGAACAAAATTATGGAGCCATTGGCTGATTACGTCAAGCTGCCGGAGCTGGAGGAGTACCGGGAGTGGTTCAAGGACTTTGCGGATCTGTACCGGGAGGACGGCATTCTTCAGGTAACATGGCACACCAAAGGCCATCCCATGCACCACAGCGGTATGTCTCACCGGGCCATGAGCCAGCTCACCCGTGTCCTGTCCCTGGACTGGAAAAATGAAATCATCATCTTCACCCATATTGGGGACAGTTGGATGACGGAGTCCGACCCCAACGGCTGGGACACCTATTCCCAGCTCCCAACGGAACGGTTCCAGCACCAGTATTTTGACGACACCAATCTTATCAAGAACATGGTGTTCGACCTGGATGTTCCCACCATCGGCGCCATTCCCGGCCCCGGCTTCCACTGGGATTCCGCCATGCTCTGCGACGTGACCATCGCCTCGGAGGACACCTGGATGGAGGTTCCCCACGCCCACGGCGGTCTGGTTCCCGGCGACGGCATGGGCCTGATGGCCCAGCACTATTTTGGCACCAAGCGGGGCAACTACTACATGATGACCACCCGTCAGTTTACGGCCAAGCAAATGCTGGACTGGGGCATGGTCAGCGAGGTGGTAGCCAAGGACAAGGTCATGGAACGGGCCTGGGAGATCGCCCGCATGTGGAAGACCATGCCCTATGAAAACCGCACTATCATGGCGAACCTTGCCAAGCGGCCCCTGAAAAAGCTGTTTGTAGAGGATTTGAAGCTGCACACGGTTTCGGAGCAGTACGGCTCTCTGCTGCGGGTGGCCGCCGGGGACCTGGGGGACGAAAATTCCGCCCAGCAGGATGAAAAATACATCAGCCGCACCAACGACTGGCGGTATACCTACAACCATATGCAGCAGCCGCCCACCTGCGAGACCTGGGAAGCCTTCCGCAAGGAGCCAATCAAGTGGTTCAAAAAGGTTGAGGCCGGAGAAGAAGTAAACCCCTACGCCGACGAGGTAAAAACCCCTTACCGGCCCAAATAAGAACCTGTATTCACAGACGAAAAGCTCGTGCGAGATGAGCGTTTGTGTACTGAACGGTACACACATGATAAGGCAGGAGGCCGACCAGGTGATGGTCAGTCTCCTGCAGGTTTGTTACTGGCAGTCCAGGACGATTTTGAACACGCCGGGAGGGTTCTCCATAGCCAGTTTATAGGCTTTTTTATAGTCGTCCAGCTTGAAGTGGTGGGACACAAAGCCGTCCACGGAATATTTGCCGTCCCGTATCCACTCCTGCACCAGGTCGAAGGTGTAGAGCTTCCGGCCCTCGTATTCCTCCATGCCGTGGGAGTCCACGCCAATCACAGTCAGCTCCTGCCACCAGACGGGGGTCTCGTCATATTTCACGGCGTTCATATGGTGGCCCACCTTCACGAAGGTGCCGCGGGAGGCCAGCAGACGGACGCCCAGGGTGTTGGCCCAGTCGCCGCCAATGCAGTCGTACAGCCGGTCGAAGCCGCCGAAGAAATAGCGGTTTTTGTGGCTCATACCCTGATATACCTCGCTGCCGCCGGTGGCCTCGCTGGCGGCCTCCAGCGCGTCGCCGGTTAGGATATGGTCGGCGCCCAGCCGCAGGGCAAAGTCCAGCTTGTCCTTGGTGCGGCTCATGGCCCATATTTCGCAGTCCGGCTGAATCACCCGCAGGGCCTGAACGATGCCCAGGCCGATGACGCCGCAGCCCATGACCAGAATCTTTTCACCCGCCTTGGGCGGATTCAGCAAAACGGCGTGAACAGACACGCAGCTCGGCTCTATCATCACCGCCTGGTCGTTGGTCAGCTCGTCATAGACATGGTATAGCTGCTGCTGTGGCGCAATAAAGCTGTCACCCCAGCCTGCGCCTGTCCACTCCAGGTCGAAGCGGGGCTTGGCCCCGTAGTTCGTGCAGAGGCTGTAGTTGCCCTCGGCGCAGTTTTTGCAGCGGGGCAGATCCTTGTTGTCGCACCCGGCCATGTAAGCCCGGATGCCAACCCGGTCGCCCACCTTGAAATCCGTGACGGCGGCCCCTACCTCGGAGATTACGCCCACGTTTTCATGGCCCAGAAAGGTCTTTTTGCTGGCGGGGATAGGCTCCAGGGCGGAGTTGGTGCCGGTGGTGGATTTGAAAAAGCTTACATCCGTGCCGCAAACGCCGCAGGCGATATTTTTCACCCGTACCCAGTTGTCCGCCGGAAGCGGCGGGTCGGGGATGTTTACCTTGAACTTTACCGCGTTGATTCCTGTATACAGAAGTCCCCGCGTGGCCTTGAACCTTGCCGCGCCCTTGGTCAGAAGGATGCGGGGGATGTCCTTGTCATAATATATGGTTTTCATACATCTGTAACCCCTTTAACAACATATACCGTCATTTTAACAGATTCCTGCCCGCAAGTAAACCACCCTGACAGTCCGGAAGACAAAATAGTTCAAATTTTTTATGTTATAATCGCGAAAAACAGAATAGAGC
>JAJQFY010000019.1 GCA_021200935.1 Oscillospiraceae bacterium | reverse complement strand
GGCCCCCCCCGCCCGTGCCCCCCCCCGCATACCGGGTGTTTGTGGGGGGCGCCACCGGGGAGCGGGGGGGGGGGCCTCCCCCCGCGTTGGACGATATTCCCCACTTATGCTCCTATTTACCTGTTTTTTCGGAAGACTTATGGGTATTACTCCCCACTTTTTACCGAAATCATTTTTGTTCCCCACATACACTCCATTTTTCCAATAATTTTAGCTATTTTTGTGGGTAATTTCCCCCACTTTTCACCAAAAAATCTTAAACTCCCCACTCAAATCCAAAATTACAGCAAAATTCAAACTTTATCCCCCACTTTCAATCCATACACCACCCACCGCACGCACCAAGAGCCGCGCTTCGCACGGTTGCGCGCTTCACACCGCCTGCGGGTGGTGTAACCACTGCACGCGCTAAGAGCCGTGCTTCGCACGGTTGCGCGCTGCACACCGCCTGCGGGCGGTGTACCCACTAGCCACTAGCCACTAGCCACTAGCCACTAACTCGGCAGCCCCCACATCCGCTCCATCACGGCCCGGTTCCTTGGGTCGGCGTGCCAGTAGTCCTCCAGCATATCCTGTGTCCAGAGGCGGCGGGGACGGGGTTCGGGCTGCTCCAGGTAGGACTGCTGGCTCCGAAT
Organism: Oscillospiraceae bacterium; assembly: GCA_021200935.1. GTDB lineage: Bacteria > Bacillota > Clostridia > Oscillospirales > Oscillospiraceae > CAJOIG01. Next base: position 2,721 of record JAJQFY010000019.1, on the reverse strand, counting down.
CTCCCAGGCGATGGCGAGAGCCATAACCAGGTCGTCATGCTCCCCGGGCAGCGCCTCCGGGCAGCGGCGCTGATTGTACTGGAAGGTGAGCATTTCCCCCAAGGTCAGGGGGTCGTTGAACAGCTCCGGGTTCTGCCGGAAGGCGGCCACAAGCTGGGCGATAATCACAGGCCGGGTGCGGCTGGTGGTCTCGAAGCCGTAGGTGTCCAGCAGCGACCCGGTGAAGGTGTCCGGGGCCTCCCGGACGTACAGCCGGTGGTAGCCCATCATGGCCAGCAGCTTCACAGGGTAGGTGGAGTAGTTGGTCTCCACCCCGATGAGGGCGTCGTTGTAGTACCGGCCCAGGCAGTAGAGCTGAAGGGCGTACTGGTACTCGTCGTACTGGTGGCGGAGGACGGCCACCTGCTCCCCGGTGGTGTTGTCCAGCACCTGGGCGGTGAAGAAGTCGGAGCCGGTTCCCGCCGTGTCCCCGCCGATGACGTAGGGCCGCCGGGGCTGTGGCTCCTTCCAGATCCGCACCATGCCCCGCTCCTCCCGCTGGAACCGGGGGTTATACAGGGCCGTGGGGTCGGGGCCAAGGTCGTAGAGGAACCGCCCCTGGGCCGTGGGCGGCGTCACCAGGCTCCGGCGCTTCGCCAGAAGCTCCGCGTCGAAAACGCACTGGCCGCTGGTGAGAAAGGCCTCCTCCGGGCAGGAGGGATATTCCTGCTGGAACACCCGCTCATCCCCGGCGCAGTTGTTGCGGATGCACCACCGCCGCCAGGCGAGCTGCTGGAAATCCAATCCGTACCGCTCCTGGATGGCCCGCTCCTGGGCCGTCCAGACCGTGTCCGGGTCGGGGGCGCGGCGGTAGTCCGGGTTTTCAAACCAGGGGAAAAACAGGGGGACAAAATCGCTCTCCCCGGCCACCGCCGCCTCCCACATGGCGTGGAACTGGTCGTAGCCGTTGGCGGTGCTTTCCACAATCACCATGGTGTCCGGCTCCGATGGGACGGCCTGCATGATGGCGGCCCAGGATTGGGCCTTATCCCCCACCCAGTAGGCAAATTCCGAGGCATGGACGTTGTGAATGGTGTCACCGCGCCCCACTCCTGCCCCACCTGTGGTGGCACAGCGGATGCGGCTGTTCAGGCCGGGGTCCCGGGCCTTTCGGGCCGGGTCACGCTCCGGGGAATCAAACAGGAGCATATGGCTGTTGGCGGTGCGGCACTTGGGCCGTATGTCCGACCGCATGGTCTCGTAAAACAGCTTGGACATATTGAACAGGGTCTCCGCCGCGTCCTCCCGGTGGGCCACCACCAGGCTGGTCACGTTGGGCCGCGTCACCGTCCGCTGGAAAATCAGGGCCTGGGCCAGGGTGGAAAAGCCGAGCTGCCTCGCCTTCAGCACAATGGCCCGCATGGGCTTTCCCGCCTGGCGCTGGGCCTCCAGGGCGTCGTACAGCCGCCGCTGGGCGCCGTTCAGCCGGAAGGGGACGATCTGGGCGTCCTTGGTGCGGATGAACAGGTTCTCCTGGATGTAATCAAGTGAGCTTACAGCCATGGGTTGCGCTCCTCTCTCCGGCGCACCTCATACACCGTGCATTGCTCCCCTGCCGGACAGGGCCGACGGGTAAATTTTATAAGATTATATCCGCAGGCGTGGAGCAATTTGCTATTTTCCTTTAAGTAAACCGGCGTCTCATACTTACATTTAGAACACTTACGGCACATATGAAATTTCCTCCGTTGCTTTTCGTTGTCATATTAGTAGCACTCCATTTTCAAAATGTCAAGTCTTTTTCTTGCAATCCGTAGCGGAATATGATATACTGAAAGTCGCAAACCATTGATATGTCAAGGAAAATTTATTTCCGCAACTTTAAAAAGAATACAAAATAACAACATTTTGCATAACAAGGAGGCAAAATCATGGGAACCAGCATTACGTTAAGCCCGCAGGTCATGGGGGCGCGGTTAAAAAGCGCCCGGGTTCTCCGGGGGAAGACCCTGGACGACGTGGCGGCCAGCGTGGGGATGAACAAGACCACCATCATGCGCTACGAGCGGGGGCAGATTCAGTCCCCCAAGGTGCCGATCCTCCGGGCCATCGCGGCCTACCTGAACATCAACCCCGGCTGGCTGACCGGGGAGAGCGACCAGATCGAGCCGGATTCCCAGAACTCCCTGGAGCGGTATTTAGAGATGGTAGAGACCCGCCCGGAAATCCGCGCCCTCTTAAAAAGCGTGGACGGCGCCGACCCCCAGGAGGTGGAGGCGGTGGTGGAGTTTTTCACCGCCATGCGGAATCATCCGTGATGAAAAGCGCTGCTTTTCATCACGGATGAGGGGCTGCGGCCTGTGCGCGCACTGCACGCGCCAAGAGCCGCGCTGTGCGCGGGGGGCGCGAGACTTAGGAATATGACAAAAACAACGAAAAGCGAGGCATAACGCAATGAGTTATCTGGACGACGAGGATCTTTTGGCGGCGCTGGAGGGGCTGGACCTTTACATTCGGAAGCTGAAGTTCCCCAACCGCAGCGCCAAGGCTATTACCTTTCCCAACGACGACGGGAGCTATGACATCTATCTGAACACCTTGTACAGCGACCGGGATATTCAGGAGGCCCTGGCCCACGAGCTGCGCCACATCAGCCTGGGCCACTTCTATTCCGACGCCCCCATCGCCCAAAAAGAGGCCGAGGCCGACGGCACCCCCGCCGTCAATCCCCCGCCCGTGCGC
>JAJQFY010000098.1 GCA_021200935.1 Oscillospiraceae bacterium | reverse complement strand
CCGTGGGCCTGGGCCTTTTGGGGGGACGTCATCTGGGTAGCCATGCCGCCCACGGCGAGGCCGCTGCCCTTCCCCCCGGCCAGGGCCTGAATCTCCGGGGTAATAGCCTCCACCCGGGAGATAAGCCGGGCGGAGGGGTCGGTATGGGGGTCGGCGGTATACAGGCCGTCGATATCGCTGAGAAGGATCAGCAGCTCCGCGCCGATGGCACAGGCCACGATGGCCCCCAGCCGGTCATTGTCCCCCACGGCAATTTCCTCTGTGGCGATGGTGTCGTTCTCGTTGATAATAGGAAGGGTTCCCAGCTCCAGCAGGCGGGACATGGTGTTTTCAAAGTTCCGGCGGCGGCTGTCGTCCTTCAAATCATCCCCGGTGAGGAGGATCTGGGCCACCACATGATGGTAGTCGGAAAACAGCTTGTCGTATATATACATCAGCTCACACTGCCCCACGGCGGCGGCGGCCTGCTTGGTGGGCATATCTGAGGGCCGCGCCCCCAGGGACAGCTTGCCCACCCCCATTCCGATGGCCCCGGAGGACACCAGCACCAGGCTGTGTCCGGCGTTTTTCAAGTCGCTCATTACCTTTACCAGCAGCTCGATCCGCCGGATGTTGAGCTGCCCTGTGGCGTGGGTCAGGGTGGAGGTACCAATTTTGATTACAACCTTCATATGTGTCTGCGCTCCCCATGATGTTTTCCATTATATGCCATATTATACCACACCGCCCCCGCCGCCGCAACGGAAACCTGGCCGCCGGACGTGTTTCGCGGGGTGTGTCAGTCTGGCGGTTATTCCTCTAATTTGTCGTAGATGCCCTGTATAATCTCTTCCAGCTCGGCAATGCGTTCCTGAAGCTCCGCCGCCCGGGCCTCGGTTCCGGCCTGGTTTTCCGCCTCGATGTCGTTGATTTTGGACAGCTCCTCCACCACCTCTGTCACGGTGGAAAAGGAACAGTCGTCGTTTTCCGCGTAGCTTTGCAGCCGGTCAAAGAGGGAGATGACATACGCCTCTGTCAGCTTGCCGGAGTTTATGCTTGCCATGTCCAGCACCACCAGCATAGACGCCTTGTTGCTGTAGAGGGCGGACAGGCGGCTGGCTACCGACGTGCCGGAGGTGCTGAGGTAGGAATAGTCAAAATACACCATCCCGTCCTCCAACTGCCCGGCCCTGGGGGAATCGCTGTGGTAGCTGGTGTACCCCACAAAGCCGTCCTCCGCCAGAAGCTGGATGCTGTCCGCGCTGCTGTAGTCCTCCCGTAGGAAGAACACCCCGGTATACTCCCGGCCTACAGAGTCCAGGTAGTCGGCCACGTCCAGAATCTGGTCGTTCACCCCCGCCAAATAATCCGGGGCGTACAGCATAAGCTCCCAGGAGCTGTTCGCCGCGCTGACAATTTCCTCTATCACCGTCCGCTCCATGGTGCAATCAAGGACGAGAACCGGGGAGAACAAATAGGCCGCCGCCTTCTCCTGGATATAGTCCAAATCGGAAACGTCTGTCACCACGAACCCCACTATAAACTCCGCCGTCTCGCTGGCGTAGGAGACCGCGTCCTCCAGGTCCTCCAGCTCCTCAGCCAGCGCCTGAAGCTCCTTTTCATAGGGCCGGGCCTCCTCCCGTAGGGTCTCGATTTGCTCCGCCTGCTCCTGGGTCTGCCGGTTATCCTTATTCAGCATGAAAAACAGCACACCGGCCAGGGCCAGGGCCAGGACGATCAGGGCCGCGTTCAGGATTCCTCTTCCGCCGTTCATTTTGCACCTCCAAGCTGTGCCGGGGCTGTGTCTCCGTTCGCCTCCACCGTAATATGGGACTGCTGGAATACCAGCCGTTTGCTGCAAATCTCCATCGCCGCCGGGCGGTGAGTGACAATCAGCACGGTCTGACTGCCCAGCGCCTTCAAATTTTTCAGGAGCCTATGCTCCGTGTCCTCGTCCAGGGCAGAGGTGACCTCGTCCAAGAGCAGCACCGGCGCGTTTCTGTACACGGCGCGGGCGATCGCCAGCCGCTGCATTTGCCCCTCTGACAGACCGGCTCCCTTCTCCCCCAGCACCGTTTGATACCCGTTGGGAAGCTCCCGGATAAACTCGTCCGCGCAGGCGATTTGACAGGCCCGCTCCACCCGCTCCCGCTGCTCCCGCGTATAGGGGGCGGTGTGCAGAAAGTCCACGGCCTCGTAAATGCTGCCGGACATGAGCATATTCCCCTGGGGAACGTAGGAAAACCACCGGCGGGTGGCGGGGCCGATATCTATCTGTTTCTCCCCGCAGGAGGCGTACAGGCGGCCAGACACGGGGGCATAGATGCCCAGGAGGATTTTCAGCAGTGTACTCTTGCCGATGCCGGAAATCCCCGTCAGCGCCACGATCTCCCCTTTTTCCACATCGAAGGAGGCGCCGCTGATGACCTCCTCCTCCCCGTCGTCGTAGATGAAGGTCAGGTTTTCCCCGTGAAGGGCCTCAAAGGGGGGGCAGTTCCTTGATTCCATCCGCCTCCTTCGGCAGCTCTTCCAGCTCGATGAGGCGCTCGGCGGAGGCCAGCATGGAATAATACTGCGGCACAAAGCCGGATATGTTGGCAAAGGGGCTGCGTATCTGCCCGATCAGCTCCAGCACCGCCGTCAGGGTGCCGTAGGTCAGGGTGCCGTTTAATATGCCAAAGCCGCACCACACCAGGCCGAAGAGATAGCTGCCCTGCATGACCGCGCCGAAGCCCACGTTGCAGACGTTGGAGAAGGTTTTCCGCTTCATCCGGGCCTTTTTGTGGGCGGCGGTCTTTTCCCCCGTCCGGCCCACGGCCATGTCCTCCGCCTCGAAGCTCTTGATGATGAGAAGGCTCTCTACCGATTCCTGGAGCCAGGAGCGCAGTTTCCCGTCTGACTCCTGCACCTCCTTGTGGAGGCTTTTCATCCGGCGGCGAAACAGAAAGGTCACACCCAGCATAACAAGGCCGCCCACCAGAAACAGGCTCCCGAACCGCCAGTCCAACACCATCAGGATCACCAGGGCGCACACGAGCTGCACGGCCATGGAGAAAACGCCAGGTATCAGGTCGGTGGCGTAATCGGCCACCAGCTTCACGTCGCTGGTCATGCGGTTTTGAAGCTCCCCGGTGTGAAAGGCTTTCAGGCCGCTGTAGCGGCTGCGGAGGATATTTTCATAGGTATGCTCCTTCAGCCGGTTTTCAATGGAGGCCCGTATTCGCTCGTCCTGCTGGCGGATAACGGCCCGGAGGGCAAGCTGCGTCACGATGATGGCCAAAAACACGCCGCACCACCGCAGGAACATGGCCCGGTTCAGGGCCACGGCATAGTCGATGGCGTTTCTCATCACCAGCGCCAGGATGACGGACAAAAAGGCGGCGGCCCCTGTACACAGGGTCAGC
>JAJQFY010000074.1 GCA_021200935.1 Oscillospiraceae bacterium | reverse complement strand
GCCCCCAGCCCGCTCCGGCCCAGCCCTCCTACCGCCAGGAGCCGGGTACCCAGCCCCTTCAGCAGGAGCCCCAGCGGCAGCCGGTTTACGCCGGCGCCAGCGCCTACAGCGAGCCGGAGACCCTCCCCATGGATCCGCCCACCGTGGTCATTACCCACACCTCCAACCTGAACGGCGAGCCTGTCCAGCAGGAGCTGATCCAGCCGGTGCCGCTGACCATATTGGACGACATCATGCTCATTCACACCAACAAATTTATAGAAATCGACTAAAAAACGGGGCCGCGTCAAATGCCACAGCTTTGATGCGGCCCCTCTCTTATCCCCCTTTTGGCGGGGCTTTTTCGTCCGAGACTTGACGAATCCGCCCGAAACGGGTATGATATAGGGACAGCAAAGGAGACAAGCTCCTACACACAAGCAATCTGAACAAGGAGGAAAAACGCTATGAAGAAATGGATCGCCCTGCTGCTGGCCGCGGCTATGCTGCTGGCTATGACAGCCTGCGGAAGCGGCAGCGAGGCAGAGGAGGAAGCCGTCCAGACCCAGGTGTCAGAGGACGTACAGGTGACAACAGAAGCTGTGACCGAGACCAATGCCGAGGCCGAACCTGCGGCGGAATCGGCGGAGGAGGTCTCCCCCGTCGCAGACGGGAACCAGGTTTACATAAATCCCCTGACCGGCGAGGTGACAGACAAAGACATCTCCGCCAACCGGCCCATCGCCGTCATGCTGAACCTGCTGAAAATCTCCCTGCCCCAGAGCGGCAACGGCAGCGCGGATATGTTCATTGAGGCCACAGAGGAGGGGGGCATTACCCGCATTATGGCCCTCTACCAGGACATCTCCGGCGCGGGGAATCTGGGAACCATCCGCTCCACGCGGGAGTATTTCACCCTTCTGGCCATGGGCTTTGACGCGCTGATGGTTCACGCAGGCGGCAGCAGCTACGCCCTGAATCTTCTCAGCGACACGGGGTATGAGTCCATCAACTTCCTGACCATCGGCGACAGCCTCTACTGGCGTGACAGCTACCGGCTGAACAACGTGGGAACGGAACACAGCATGTACACCTCCAGCGAGCTGATCGAGGGCTATCTGGAGACCACCACCAAGCGCACCAGCCATGAGAGTGACTTCGTCTCCCCCTATACCTTTACAGAGGACGGAACCCCCGACGGGGCCAGCGCCGTGGATGTGACCGTTTCCTTCTCCGGCTACAAGGACACGGAATTTGTCTATGACGAGGCCACCGGCACCTACGCCGTCTATTTCTTCGGCGGCGACCCCTACATTGACGAGAACACCGGCGAGCAGGTGACAGTCACCAACATCGTCATCCTCCCCACCCTGCAATACGCCAGGGACGACGATGGCCGCCAGGCCTACGACCTGACCGGCGGCACCGGCTATTTCGCCTGCGGCGGCAGGTACATCGAGATAAACTGGGAAAAGGGCGATATGTACGACCCCCTGGTACTCACAAACACCGACGGCTCCCAGCTAGACCTGGGCGTAGGCAAAACCTACATCTGCCTGGTAGGCGACACAAGGCCGATCACGTTTGCGTAAAGCTGCCGAAAAACAAATCACGCTCCCCACGCCGCGGCGCGGGGAGCATGATTTTTACACCGAAATATCAGTAAAGCTCTGCCATACGACAGAGCTTTACAAACATTTTAGTCCCGAACATTTGTAAGCCGCATATCGGGGAGCGAACATTATTTGCCGTCCTGACCATTTATAAGCCGCGTATCAGGGAGCGGACACTATTTAGGGGTATCTCCACCCTTACGATTATTATACGCAGGAAAAACGTCTATGTCAACATTTTTTCATCTGGAGCTGCCCCCTCCGCCTGGCGCATATGCCTACCGCTGGCCCTTATCGTAGGGAACTCCTTCCGCTTTGGGGGCGCGGGAGTTTTTGGAGGTGAAGGCCAGCACCAGCAGGGTGATGACGTAGGGCAGGAGGCGGTAGAAGTTGGCGTTCAGGCCGATGGTGGTCAGGCCGTAAATGCCGTCGCCGTTGATGTCGATGCTGGAATAGGAGGCGGCAATGCACTTGAACAGGCCGAACAGCAGGGACGCCCCGGCGATGTTCAGGGGCTTCCAGTTGCCGAAGATCATAACCGCCAGGGCCAGGAAGCCGAACCCGGCCACGTCCCCGTTGGCGGAGCAGTTGGTGGTGGTCAGGGCGTACACAAAGCCTCCCATACCGGCCAGGGCGCCGGATATGATCACGCCCGTATACCGCATACGCACCACGTTGATGCCCAGGGAATCCGCCGCCTGTGGATTTTCGCCGCAGGAGCGGAGCCGCAGGCCGAACCGGGTCTTATACAGAACAATGGACAAAACGATGAACACGAGAATACATATGTAGGTGGAAAGATACACCTTATTTAAAAACGTGTCCACAAAGAAATTGGAGGTGTCCGAGTCGATGCCCAGCATGGCCTTTTTAATCATAAACCAGCTTGCCGCGTCGCCGCTGGCCATTTGCAGGGTGTTCTGGTTCGCGATAATGCGGATGAGAAACAGCACCAGGGCCGGGGCCAGCAGGTTCAGGGCCGTGCCGCCGATGGTCTGATCCGCCTTTAGATTGATGGCGGCAAAGGCCAGCAGCAGCGAGAACACCGCCCCCAGCAGGGCGGCCACCAGCATAGTCAGGCACATGAAGCCCTGGAGGGCCAGGTAGTTGCTCATCTCCTTGGCCACGTCGAACACACCGGCCTGCTGCATGACCCGCACGAACAGCACGCCCACGAACGCGCCGAAGATCATAATGCCCTCCAGCGCCAGGTTAATAATGCCGCTCCGCTCGGCGAATACACCGGCCAGGGCCACGATCATCAGGGGAACGGCATAGATCAGGGTCTGACGAATTAGAAAACTCATTGCTCACTGGCCTCCTTTCCGGCCTCCGCCGCGTCTTTTTGCGCCGCGGTCTCCCCTGTCTGTTCCGGGGCGGGTTCCGTTTCCGCCTTGTCGGCCTCCGGCTCCGCCGTGGGTTCCGCCGGGGCGGCGGCCCGCTTTTTCCTGCCGCTGATCCACATCTTGATAACCAGGGAGAAGGCGGACAGGTACACGATCACGGCGATAATCACGTCGGTAATGTACTCGTTATAGGCCGTCAGGTTGGTAAGCTGCAAACCGGCGATATCCAGCATGGACATGAACATGGCGGTGAATATAACGCCGATGGGGTTGTTGGCCGCCAGCAGCGCCACCGGGATGCCGGTGAACCCCGCGTCCGGCAGGGACTGATAGGTTGACCAGTAAAACTCCGTGTTGCCGGAGAGATAATACAGCGACCCGGCGGCGGCGGCCAGCGCCCCGGCGATGGCCATGGACAGGACGATGCTGCGCTTGTCCTTAATGCCCGCGTATTTCGCCGCGTAGCGGTTGGCGCCGCAGGCCTTCAGCTCATAGCCGAAGGTGGTCTTGGTCAGCATGATATACACCAGAATGGCCAAAACAATGGCGATGATAATGCCGCCGTTCACCTGGGAGCCGGGAAACAGCTTATCCAGTCCCAGCTTGGGGGTTTGGACGTTATTATAGGTGGTCTTATAGATATAGCCGGTCTTGGTGTTTTCCACCACGTTTTTCAGGTTGCTGACGTCAAAGACCCATGTTACCACATTGGCCGCGATCCAGTTGGTCATAATACAGGCCAGCACCTCGTTGATGTTCAGAAACGCCTTCAGCATACCGGGGATCGCCCCCCAGGCGGCGCCCGCCGCCATGCCGCCCAAAAAGGCCAATATCCAGATGATCCAGGGCGGCACCACGGAGGAGGGGATCTCCAGCGCGATAAACAGGGTGGCTGCCGTACCGGCCAGATACTGGCCCGGCGCGCCGATGTTAAACAGGCCGGTCTTGAACGCCACCGCCACGGAAAGGCCCGTGAGGATCAGGGGCGTGGCCCGGAACAGCATATTGCCGATGTTGGTGCCGTTGAAGCCGAAGGTCAGGGTTCCGGCCTCCCGCCCGGTGCTGAACAGCCCCAGCACCATAAGCTGTATGCCCTCCCAGGCGCTTTTCAGGGAAAGGCTCTCGCTTGTCAGGCCGGTGACAAGAATGACCACCGCCCCCACGACCAGGCCGATCAGAATGGAGATCAGGGATGCCATGACCGTGCGGGTGGCGTCCTTCCGCCAGAAGGCGGCCAGCTTTCCGTCCTTTTTCATGCACGCTCCTCCTTCCTGTTCTGCCGCTTGGCGCCGGCCATGTAAAGGCCCAGCTCCTCCACGGTGGTGGTTTGGGGGTCAAGCTCGCCCACGATCTCCCCCTCGTACATGACCAGAATGCGGTCAGAGAGGTTCATCACCTCGTCCAGCTCCAGGGACACCAGCAGCACCGCCTTCCCCGCGTCCCGCTGGGCCACAAGCTGGCCGTGGATATATTCTATGGCCCCCACGTCCAGGCCGCGGGTGGGCTGGACGGCCACGATCAGGGGCAGATCCCGGTCGATCTCTCTGGCCACGATGGCCTTCTGCTGGTTGCCGCCGGACATGCTCCGGGCAATGGTGACAGGCCCCTGGCCGGAGCGGACGTCATATTGCTCAATGAGCTGCTCGGCGTAGGCGCGCACCTCCTCGAAGCGGATGAAACCATGGTTCTGGAACCGCGGCTCATAGTACTTTTGCAGCACCAGGTTCTGCTCCAGGGTGTAATCCAGCACCAGGCCGTGCTTGTGCCTGTCCTCCGGGATATGGCTCATGCCGGTCTGGCTGCGGCTGCGGATGGAGGCGTGGGTCACGTCCTGGCCGCAGAGGGTGATTGTCCCGCCGGAGGAGCGCTCCAGCCCGGTCAGGGCCTGGACAAACTCCGTCTGGCCGTTGCCGTCGATACCGGCGACGCAGACAATCTCCCCGGCGTGGACGGTAAAGGACACGTCCTTCACCGCGTCCCCCTTGTGCAGATGGGAGGGAACGGAAAAATTCTCCAGCGTCAGAATCGGCTCCTTGGGCTGGGCGGGGCCTTTTTCCACCACAAGCTGAACGGGACGGCCCACCATCATCCGGGACAGCTCCTCCTTGGAGGTGGCCTTGGTGTCGATGGTACCCACATATTTTCCCTTGCGAAGCACCGTGACCCGGTCAGAGACCTCCATAATCTCGTTGAGCTTATGGGAGATGAACAAAATGCTCTTGCCCTCTTTGGTCAGGTTTCGCATGGTGTGCATCAGCTCTTCAATTTCCTGGGGCGTCAGGACGGCGGTGGGTTCGTCAAAAATCAGGATCTCATTGTCCCGGTAGAGCATTTTCAGGATTTCCACCCGCTGCTGCATCCCCACGGTGATGTCCTCTATCTTCGCGTCCAGGTCAACGTGCAGACCATATTTCTCCTCCAGAGCCTCTACACGTTTCCGGGCCTCCTTCTTCTGCAAAAAGCCCAGTTTGGTGTCCTCAGCCCCCAGGATGATGTTGTCCAGCACGGTGAACACCTCCACAAGCTGGAAGTGCTGGTGAACCATGCCGATGTGCAGGGCGGTGGCGTCGTTGGGGCTGTTGATTTTCACCGTCTGGCCGTTTTTCCGTATCTCCCCGGCCTCCGGCTGATACAGGCCGAACAGCACGCTCATCAGCGTGGATTTGCCCGCGCCGTTCTCCCCCAGAAGGGCGTGTATCTCCCCCCGGCGAAGCTGAAGGGTGATATCGTCGTTCGCGATAATGCCCGGAAATTCCTTGGTGATGTGGAGCATCTCAATAATATATTCGCTGTCAGTATGTTCGCTGTCAGGCAATGCCTTTCCCCCTCTCAAAAATATCAAAAAAAGTCCGGTGCTATCTCAAAAAAGACCAGGCGGATGCCTGGTCTTTTTTGGTTTTGGGAATATCACTCGATGTAGTTGACGGTAACGTAGTCGAAGGTCAGGTCGGCAACGCTCTCGGGATAGTCGGCGCTGACGACAAGGCTGCCGTCCTTCAGGGCGGCCAGAAGCTCCTCATAATCTTCAATGGTGAAGTTCTCCAGGCTCCAGGTGTCGGTGGGCAGGCCCACGGCATCGTCGTTCACGCCCAGGCTGGTGCTGGCGCCGCCGATGTCCTCCCACTCGCCGTCATAGAACTTGCCGATGGCCCAGCTCGTAGCGGCGCTCAGGCCCTTCAGGGCGGAGGTGACAACGGTGTCAGACTCGTAGGACTGGTCAACGTCCACGCCGATCACAGCGCCGTCATTCTCAGCGGCAGCCGCAACGATGGAGTCGAACATGGAGCCGCCGCAGGCGAAGATGATCTCGGTGCCGTTTTCATACCAGCCGCTGGCCATGGTCTGCAGCTCCGGGGAAGCCTGGAAGCTGGAGCCATACAGCCAGGAGTAGTTGATGGTGACGTCCACGCCCAGGGCCTCGGCAGCGGCCTCAGCGCCCTGGAGGAAGCCATAGCCATACCGGCAGCAGGCGGAGTTGGTGCCGCCGCCGCCGCCGCAGAAGCCAAGGCTGGTGTAGCCCTCGGCAACAACAGCGTAACCGGCGAAGTAGCCGCTCTGCTCCTCCTGGAAGGCAATGCCGGCCACGTTGGTCAGAACGTTGCCGTCCGCGTCATTCAGGGAGTAGCCGTCGATGAAGATGAACTGCGCCTCGGGGTAAGCGATAGCGGCCTGGGTCAGAGCGGCCTCCTGGAGATAACCGGCGCAGATGACCACCTTCGCGCCGTTCTCGCAGGCGCTAGCCATGGCGTCGTAGCGGTCATCGTCGGTGGCCTCGGAGCCGTTGGCGGGCTGATAGTACTTGTAGGACAGGCCGTTTTCATAGGCGTACAGCTTCACGCCGTCCCAGGTGCCCTGGTTGAAGGACTTGTCCTTGAGCTGGCCCACGTCGGTGACGAAGGCAAGCTCGTAGGTGCCGTCGTCAGAGGTCATGGTGTCGGGGATGTCGTCCGCGCTGACAACCTCGGCGGTCTCGGCGGCCTCTTCGGTCTCCTCCTCCGCCTCGGCGGCCTCTTCGGTCTCCTCGGTCTCTTCCGCCTCGGCGGCGGTCTCCTCGGTCTCGGTGGCTTCCACGGTCTCTTCGGTTTCGGTCTCCTCGGTCTCGCTGGAGCTGCTGGAGCAGCCCGCCATCAGGCCAAAGATCATGCAGAGCGCCAGAAGCAGTGCAAGTGTCTTTTTCATGGTTGTCCTCCTTAAAAATAAATTTTGATTTCATCCATGTGTCCGTTTGTCCGAACACATAAATTATACCATGACTTTCCCCAGACTGCAAGCACCCACCTGATAATCTGAAAACAAAAATTTCATCGTTTCCTGATGTTTTTTTAAAATTCTCCTATATATGCCCCCGTCCCTTTGTCCATCCCTCCTTGCGGGAAACGGGAAAACGTGCTATAATTCTGCCATGATCCCGGATAGATTGGGGAGGCGCGGCATGGGAAATGTGCTGACGATTGGCATCGCCGGGGGGACCGGCAGCGGCAAGACCACCATCACCCGCCGCCTTCAGCGGCGGTTTGGGAGCGATATATGCACCCTGTACCACGACAACTACTATAAGGCCCACGACAGCCTGACCCTGGAGGAGCGGGCCAGGCTGAACTATGACCAGCCGGACGCCTTTGAGACGGAGCTTTTGGCGGAGCATCTGGCCCTTCTGCGCCAGGGCCGGGCCGTGGCCAGCCCGGTGTACGACTACGCCGTCCACAACCGGGCGGCCCAGACCCAGCTTATTCAGCCCGCCCCGGTGGTGCTGGTGGGGGGGGATCTTAATTTTGCAAAGCTCCGCCCTGTGCGATATGCTGGACATCAAGGTGTATGTGGACGCGGACGCGGACGTCCGCATCCTGCGGCGCATTGTCCGGGACGTGCGGGACAGGGGGCGGAGCCTGGAATCCGTGGTAAATCAGTATCTGACCACCGTGAAGCCCATGCACGAGCGGTATGTGGAGCCGTCCCGCCGCCGGGCGGACATCATCATCCCGGAGGGCGGACACAACGAGGTGGCTATGGCCCTGCTCATCGAGCGCATACGGGCCCATTTGGAGGAGGAAAAGGAATATGGCTAAGCTGTACTTTAAATATGGGGCGATGGGTTCGTCCAAGTCCGCCCAGGCCCTGATCACAAAATTCAACTATGAGGAGCAGGGAATGCGCTGCTGGCTCATAAAGCCCGCCACGGACACCCGGGACGGGGCGGACATCATCCGCTCCCGCATTGGCCTGGAATGCCAGGGGGACGTGATCGCCCCGGAGGACAACCTGGGCGACCTGTACCAGGCCGCCGGGTGGTGCGACGTAATTATCGCGGACGAGGCCCAGTTCTTCACCCCGGCCCAGATCGACCAGCTCCGGGAGATCGTGGACCAGGCGGACGTGCCGGTGCTTTGCTTCGGCCTGCGGACGGATTTCCTCACCCGCCTGTTCCCCGGCGCCCGGCGGCTGATGGAGGTGGCCGATTCCATCACGGAGATCAAGACCATCTGCACCTGTGGCCGGAAGGCGGTGGTGAACGCCCGGCTGGACGAGAATGGCCGCATCCTGACCCAGGGCCAGCAGGTCATGCTGGGCGGCAACGAGAGCTACACCGCCATGTGCCACCAGTGCTGGACGCGAAGGATTCAGGAGCAGGCCCAGGAGCAGGAGCAGTAACCCGCAGCACCCATAATTTTCAGGGCCGCGTCTGAGGACACGGCCCTTTCCGGCGCAGAAAACAGGAGGTTGACGCAAAAATGAAAAACACGGAAAACGAGGCCCAGGAGCGCTCCCAATATGAGCGGATGACCCAGGCCCCTATCCCCGCCCTGGTGGTGCGTATGTCCATTCCCACCATCGTCAGCATGATGGTGACGAACATCTATAACCTGGTGGACACCGCCTTTGTGGGGCAGCTTGGCAACAGCGCCAGCGCGGCGGTGGGGGTGGTGTTCGGGTTCATGTCCATCATCCAGGCCATCGGCTTTATGATCGGCCAGGGTTCCGGCAGCCTTATCTCCCGGGAGCTGGGCCGCAGGGACAGGGCGGACGCGGTGACGACCGCCTCCACCGGCTTCTTTCTGGCCCTGGGGGCCGGACTTTTGCTGGCCGTTGGATGCTTTCTGTTTCTTGACCCCCTGATCATGCTCCTGGGCAGCACGGAGACGGCGGCCCCCTACGCAAAAACCTATATTTTTTATATCCTCCTCGCCACTCCGTTCATGACCGCCGTGTTCGTGATGAACAATATCCTCCGCTATGAGGGCAAGGCGTCCCTGGGTATGGCGGGGCTTCTGACCGGCGCGATATTGAACATCGTGGGCGACCCCATCTTCATGTTCGTCCTGGACATGGGCATTGCCGGGGCGGGGCTTTCCACGGCCCTGAGCCAGATCATCAGCTTTTTCGTCCTGCTGAGTATGTTCCTGCGGGGCAAGACCTCCACCCCCATCTCCCTGCGGGCGGTGGCGCTGAAGGGGCGGCTTGTGCCGGAAATTCTGGCCACCGGCTTTCCCAGCCTGCTGCGCCAGGGGCTGAACAGCCTTGCCACCATCCTGCTGAACGACTGCGCCGGGGCCTATGGGGACGAGGCCGTGGCCGCCATGAGCATTGTCTCCCGCATTGGGTTTTTCGTGTTCTCCATCGCCCTGGGGGTGGGCCAGGGGTTCCAGCCCATCTGCGGCTTCAACTACGGGGCGGGGAAATATGGCCGGGTGCGCCGGGCCTTCTGGTTCACCGTGGCCCTATCGGAGGGGCTGATGGCCGTGGCCGCCCTGGTGGTGCTGCTCTGCTCCGGCGGGCTGATCGGCCTGTTTCGGAATGACCCCACGGTCATTGCCATCGGCACCCGCGCCCTGCGGCTGTACTGCGTGGCCCAGCTTTTCCTGCCCATTTGCATGGTGACGGAAATGCTCTACCAAAGCACCGGCCACAAGGGGGGCGCGTCCGTCCTCTCCGCCCTCCGGGGCGGGCTGCTGTTCATCCCCCTGCTTTTTATTCTCGTCCGCCTCCGGGGCCTTGCCGGCATCCAGGAGGCCCAGCCCCTGGCCTACATCCTGGCCCTTCTCCCCTCCCTCTGGTTTATGCGCCGCCTGTTCAAAACCCTCCCCAAAGAGGACGCCCCGGTTGGTGAGGGGTGAAAAAACACCAGCAGGGGCCAAAGGCCCCGCGCTGGCTAAAAAATGTCAGTTTATGCGCGGCGAGGGATTTTGTTCGCTGGCTAGGCGCGGCGACGAAGGCGTACATAAGTACGTCGAGGAGCCGCAACGACGTCCAGCGGACAAAAGACCCGCCGCCCTATTTCCGAAGCACAATTTTTATCCTTGTGCCTATTCCTTCGTAGGACGTAACCTGAAAGTGGCCGCCGTGCTTGGCTACAATCCATTTGGCGATGGACAGGCCCAGGCCGCTGCCGCCGGTGGCGTTGGTGCGGGCGGCGTCGGCACGGAAGAAGCGGTCAAAAATCCGGGGTACGTCCTCCGGGGCAATGCCCACCCCGTTATCCTGCACCTGGACGCAGGGGCGGCCCTCCCCGTCCCGGAAGGCGCTGATGGTGATGGGACTTCCGGCGGGAGAATATTTCGCGGCGTTGTCCGTCAAAATCCGCACCGCCTGCTTGAGCATGGCCTCGTCCCCGGAAACGGGGAGGGGGCCTTCCCCTTTCAGGGCGTATTCATGGGCCGGGTCGATCATCTGGTACTCCTTCCAGACCTCCCCGGCCAGGGCGGCCAGGTCAAGCTCCTTCATGGTCAGCTCCTGGCGGCCCGAATCCCCCCGGGCCAGAAACAGTAGCTGCTCCACCAGGCGCTTCATCCGCTCCGTCTCGGTTTTGATGGCGGCAATGCTCTCCTCCAGCACCTGGGGGTCGGTTTTGCCCCAGCGATCCAGCATATCGGCATAGCCCTGTATCACGGCGATGGGGGTGCGAAGCTCGTGGCTGGCGTCGTCCACAAACCGCACCTGCTGGCGGTAGCCGGTTCGCATACGGGCGAGGAGGTTATTCACCGCCGTCTCCAGCCCGGCCAGGTCGTCGTCCCCGATGTGGAGCCGCTCATCCGGGGAGGTGCCGTTCAGGTGGTCGATGGCCTCCTCTAAGGACTGAAATTTGCTCACGTCAAAGCCGGAGGCGGAAATGCTCTCCGTCACCTGGGCAATGTCGTCGATGGGGCGCAGGTATTTCCGAATCCGCCGGGTGGCGTCGGGGGCGGACAGCAGCCATATCGCCAGCCGCAGCAGCGTTTCCGCCGTCAGGGCGAAGCACAGCCAGAAGACGAACCCGCCCATGCTTACCCCATGGTTCAGGGACTCGTCCCAGCTCTCCCCGTCAATCCCCACGTCCTGGTCGCCGAAATAATACACCACCAGGTCGGAGAACATATCCTCCCCCTGAAGCTGGGCCTTTACACACGTCCAGAAGGGCTGTGTGGCCCAGGGGCTTTCGGAGGGATCATCATAGACAGCCTCCCCGCCGATGGTGACGCCGAGGCTGACCGACCCCAGCTCAAAATAGCGGTAACTCGTGGCCAAATGTCCCAGGGTACCCACCTCCAGGGCGGCGCACCAGACCACCACCGCCGCGGCCCCCATGACCAGGGTCTGCCACAGAATGGCCCACAGCTTTTTCCATTGCAGGCTCCAGGCAATGCGCCGGGCAATGGAGTTTGTGCGGCCCCCGCTCCGGCGGGCCTCCCGCCGCTGCCGCTTTTGATGTTTGGCCGCCCGCTCCGCCTTCGCCCCGGCCCTCATGGCTCCTTATCCTTCAAAACGTAGCCGACCCCCCGGACGGTGTGGATGAGCTTTACCCCAAAGGCGTCGTCTATCTTCTGGCGGAGGTAGCGGATGTACACGTCCACCACGTTGGTCTCCCCCATATAGTCGTAGCCCCAGACCTTTTCCATCAGCACGTCCCGGCTCAGGACAATGCCCGCGCTCTCCATCAGGGTTTGGAGCAGGAGGAACTCCTTGAAGGTCAGGTTCACCGGCTCCGCCCCATACCGCACCGTATGGCGGGCGGGGTCTAAGGTCAGCGCCCCGCAGGTGAGGGCCTCCGGCATCCTCTGCCCGGCGGCCCTGGCCTCCAGGCGGAACACCGCCCGAATGCGGGCCAGCAGCTCCTCGATGGAAAAGGGCTTGGTAATATAGTCGTTGGCCCCCATGTCCAGGCCGCTGACCTTGTCCATGACGGAATCTCTGGCCGTCAGCAGGATGACGGGCAGGTCTGAATCGCTCCGCAGGCGGCGCAGCACCTCCAGCCCGTTCAGCCCCGGCAGCATCACGTCCAGGAGCATTAAGTCGTAATGCCCGGTCTGTGCCTTTTCCAGGCCCGTCCGGCCATCGAAGGCCTTGTCCACCCGGTAGCCCTCGTGCTGCAGCTCCAGCTCCAGGAACCGGGCGATTTTTTCCTCGTCCTCCACGATCAGGATCTTTCCCGCCATATCTCTCTCCTCTGTAATACGCTCAGGGGCTGTATCGGTTTGGATACAGCCCCTTATTGTTTATCCCTCAAAGCGGAAGGTGCAGCCGCAGCAGAGGCCGATGATCCCGGCCAGCACCGTGGCCCACAGGGCGCATATGGCCAGCACGACCAGGGCCAGCACCGGCATGGACAGCACCTGCCGCCCCCGGCGCTCCACCACAAGCTGCCGCTCTGCGCTCCGGCGGAGCAGTCTTTTGATGGCCTCCATCGGCTCACTCCTGGCTGTCGTGTCCGTCCTGGCGGAAGGCCTCCTTGATGTCCTCGGCCACCTCGCTGACGTTTTCCATGGCCTTGTTCACGGCCTCCTTCCCCAGCTCCTTGCCCTCAAAGCGATAGGTCACGCCGCAGAACAGGCCGATGACCAGCACGGGGAGGGTGAACCAGAAGGCGAACACCACCAAGATCAGCATGACCAGCACCGGCACCCGGAAAATCTGCTTGCCCCGGCGGATGGCCACAAAGTCGTTTGCCACGCTCATTTTCCCCAGGCGCTTGATGTAGTCCCAGATGACCCGGAAGCCGTTGGTGAAAAATGGCTCCTTCTGGCTTACGTTTTTCACGGGCCGGGGGGCCTGCTGCCTGTCCCACTCCGGGCCGGAGGCGGGGTCTACGTCCACGGTGCGGGCCTTGTTTCCGGCCCGTTCCAGTTCTATCATGGCGTCCAGCATATCCCAGCCGTTCCGCTCCAGGGCTTTTTTCGCTTCCTCTAAGGAGACGCCGGCCTTCTTCGCCAGCAGCTCCGCCATTTCATATCGTTCCACTTGCAGAACCTCCTTTTTGAATCTGACAAAAGAATAGCACGGCTTGCTTAGAGGCACATGGAAGAAAAATTAAAATCGGATTAGAGTCTGGTTCAAAAATGAAAAAATCAGTCCGTCCCGGCTTCTGATTCTGTCTCCCCCTGGGTCTCGGCTTCGGATTCGGTCTCGGTCTCCGTCTCCGTCTCCGGCTCCTCCGCTCCGAAATAGCCGTAGCCCTCCGGGCAGACGGGGTATTCACTGGTGTCCCACCAATAGGCGCCCCAAAGGGCCTCGTCCCCCACGAGAAAGACGCTCTCCCCCAGGCAGTCCCAGTTGGCGGCGTCCACATGGTAGGACTGGCCGTCGATGAACACGATGTTCCAGTAATGCTCCTGGGTGTCCATCCGCCCGGCCAGCACCAGGCATTCCATGTCCAGAGCCTGGCACAGGGCCTCCAGGGCCATAGCCATGCCCTGACTGTCCGCCGTGCCGTTCACCAGGGCGTCCCAGGCGGTGGAACCGGCGGTCTCATCACAGACGCAGCCCTCCGTCAGGTAAAGGCACAGGGCGTAAAGGGCGTCCGCCTCCCCCGGCTCGGCCTCCGGCTCCCCGCTGGCGGTCTCCGTCTCCTCCTCCGCCCCGGTTTCAGCTTCGGTCTCCTCTTCGGTGATCTCCCCCGTGGCGGTCTCCCCCCGCAGGACGGCGGCGGTTATTTCCTCCACCGCCTGGGTCAGGGCCTCCCGCCGGTCGGAAAGCTCCTGGCTGTCCAGGCCGTAATCCAGGGTGATCTCCGCAATGCGATCCACCCCGGATTCCGGGTAGAAATCCACCTCCGCCTCCGGCAGCACCGGGCAGGCCAGGGGGTCGGTGTAATAGACCGTTTCCAGATAGTCCAGCACCGTTTCCGCCGTAACGGAGGTGGAGGACAGCTCCAGCACCAGATAGGTCTCGCTGCCCCGCAGCACCTGGCCCAGCCGTTCCGCCAGGGCCCCGGCGGTGCCGATGTCCTCCAGGGCAGCCATCTGGCTCTCGGAGCGCTTATAAGTAATGTATATCTCCGCCTGGTAGTAGCTGACGATGCGGCTCAGGTCATAGCTGATATAGTCCACGGCGAAGGCCCCCAGGGCGGTGGAGGACTTCACCTCCCAGCAGGCGGTGGAGATATCCGTGCTGATGGTACCCTCATAGTTGAGAAACTGAAGCTGGGCGGATTCCACATGCTCCTCCACCAGGGTGGCAATGGCCCGCTTCAGGGCGGCGTAGCTGGAAATGCTGCCAATGGCGTCCCCCTCCTCCGCCTCCTGCTCCTGGGCCTGGTATTCCTCGCTGGCGTAATATTCCTTGTCGAAAAATGTCGAACAGCCCGCGGCGGAGAGGGCCAGCGCCGCCGCCAGCAGCAGGGCCAGGGCTTTTCTCATGTCAGTACCCCAGCTCCTCGTCCACCAGCACGATCTCCATGCTGTCGCACCAGAAGGGTTTGCGCCACAGCACCACCAGGGCGTTGCAGATTCTGTCCGGGCTGACGCAGTCGTGGCAATGGCCCGTCACGGCGCAGGGGGTCTTGGTCTCCAAACGTTTGGCGTTCAGCGGCCCGGCCACGTTCCTGGCCCGCTCCAGCGCCTCGGAAAAGGGGCCGCAGAGCTTGTTTTTCCCCACGATGAGATAGACCTTGTCCTTTTTCATCAGCGTCCCGGCCACCCGGTTGCCCCGCCCGTCGATGTTGATGACATAGCCCTCCTCACTGATGGCGTTGGCGCTGGTGATGTAGACCTGGGCGCTGCTGGCCTGCACCATGGTCTCGTCCCCCGGCACGATCATGTGCCAGAAAACGGTGTTGTTTTCCTTAATATGGTCGTAGATATTCAGCCCCCGGACGGTCATGCTGCCGCCGATGCCCACGGTTTTTCCCCGCAGCGCCTGGCCGATGTAGGCCGCCGCCTGGGCCGAGGTTTCCATCTCCGTCACCTCAAAGCCGTTTTTCCGCAGATTCGCAATGGTTTTTTCCCTGTCCATATCTCTTGACCTCCTGATTTAGTCGGATTTTTGTATATTGGAGAAGTTTTTCCCAAACACCTGATGGGACTCCGTGACGATGACGAAGGCCCTGGGGTCTATGGCGGAGACGATCCGCTTCACCGCCGGGATCTGCTGGCGCTTCACCACGCACAGGACAACGTCCCGCTCCTCCCCGCTGTAGGCCCCCTCGCCCTGCAAAAGGGTGGAACCCCGGCCAAGCTGGCGGCCTATCTCATCGGCAAGCTTCTCAGGATAGAGGGTGATGATATAGCACACGCTGGCATTATCCATGCCGTACAGCATGAGATTCACCACCCGGGAGGCCACGAACATGGTGATGACCGTATACATGGCGCTGTCGAAGCGGCTGAAAATCACGGCGAAGGCCACCACCACCACCGCGTCCAGGGCCAGGGAGAAGTTGCCGAAATCCACATAGGGATACTTCCTGCGGAGCATACGGGCGGCAATATCCGTGCCGCCGCTGGTGGCCCCGGCGGTGTACACCAGGCCCGCCCCGGCCCCCTTCAGCAGGCCGCCGTACACGGAGGCCAGGAGAATGTCGTCCGTCAGCACCAGGTCAATGGTGTTAAACAGGTCGATGAACACGCTGGTGGCCACCATCCCCAGGGCGGAAAACAGGATAAACTCCAGGCCGAATTTCTTCCAGGCCACGATGAACAGCGGGATGTTCATCACCATGACCATTACGCCCACCGGCAGGCCGGTCAGCAGGTTTATAATCTGGCCCACGCCGGTCAGGCCCCCGGAGACGATGCTGTTGGGGTAGGTCAGGAAGGCGAAGGCCGCGCCCATCATGGCGCACCCCGCCAGGGTCATAACAATGTGCTTAATGATTTCCCATGTGGTTCGTTTCACGAGTGTTCTCCCTCCAATAGGCTCATCTGCTCCTCTCCCCGGTCCTTATCCGTCAGCCTGGCCCCGGCGGCGGGCAGGCTCCTGACCCGGTAGCGGGCCAGGTTCTCAATGGGTGTGTCCGCCGCGAAGGCCGCATGGGTCACGGGGTGCTTTTTCACCGTCATCACCTGCACCCCCTGGGTGGTTCGGCTGGTCTTGGGGGCCAGGAGGGCGGAGCTGAATATAAGGCACCGGCCCTCCCCGGTGTAGACGGCGATCTCCCGCTCCTCCGCCAGGGGCAGCAGGGCCACCAGGGGGCTTTTATCGCTGTAGGCCCCGGCGAGGCGGCGGCGGTTCGTCTTGGTGGCGAAGGCGGAGAGGCTGATTCTGGCGCACTTGCCGTTTTGGAAAAACAGCAGGAGCGTGCCGGTGTAATCCCCGGCCAGGGCCGTGGCCACAACGCTCTCCCCCTCGTCCATGCCCAGCCTGCTGGGCAGGAAATCCCCCAGGGCGCTGGCCTTGGTCTCTTTTATATCCGCCACCTTCAGCTTATAGGCCTGCTGCCGGTCTGTGAACACCAGCAGCTCCGCCCGGTTGGTGGTCTCGTAATACTGGGCCAGGCCGTCGTCCTCTTTATACTTCTGCTCCCCGCTCACCCGCAGGGACTGGGGGGTAATTTTCTTGAAGTACCCCTGCCGGGACAGGAACAGGTGGACGGGGTAATCCTCCGGCTCCGGCTCCCGGTCGCTGTATTCCTCCACCTCGTCCGCATAGACCAACGTGGTGCGGCGGGGGGAGGGGTATTTTTTAATGACCTGCTTCAGCTCCTCCCCGATAACCCCCCGCAGGCGGCGCTGGCTTTTGAGAAGCTCCTCCAGGTCGGCGATCTCCTTCGCCAGGCCCTCGGTCTCCTCCACCCGGCGGAGGATGTACTCCCGGTTGATGTTTCTCAGCTTTATCTCCGCCACGAACTCCGCCTGGGTCTGGTCGATGCCGAAGCCGATCATCAGGTTCGGCACCACGTCCGCCTCCGCCTCTGTCTGGCGGATGATGGCAATGGCCCGGTCGATGTCCAGCAAAATGGCCTTCAGGCCCTCCAGCAGGTGCAGCTTTTCCTTCTTTTTCGTCATGTCGTGGAAGGTGCGCCGCCGGACGCACTCCGTCCGCCAGGCGATCCACTCGTTTAATATCTCCCCCACCCCCATGACCCGGGGGGAACCGGCCACCAGGATGTTGAAGTTGCAGGGGAAGTTGTCCTGGAGGGGGGTAAGCTTAAAGAGCTTTGCCATCAGCTTTTCCGGCTCCACGCCCCGCTTGATGTCGATGGCCAGCTTCAGGCCCCCCAGGTCGGTCTCGTCCCGCATATCGGAGATCTCTTTGATTTTCCCCTCTTTGATGAGATCCCGGCACTTGTCAATGATGGCCTCCGCCGTGGTGGTGTAGGGGATCTCGTACACCTCGATGATATGCTCCTTCTCCTGGTACCGCCATTTGGCCCGGACGGGGAAGGAGCCGCGCCCTGTCTCGTAGATCCGGGCCATCTGGGCCGGGTCGTAAAGGATCTCCCCCCCGGTGGGGAAGTCCGGGGCGGGCATGGTGGACAAAATGTCATGCTCCGGGTTTTTCAGCAGGGCGATGGTGGTCTGGCACACCTCTTCCAGGTTGAAGCCGCAGATCTGGCTGGCCATGCCCACGGCGATGCCCATGTTGGCGGACACCAGCACGTTGGGGAAGGTGGTGGGCAGAAGGGTGGGCTCCGTGGTGGAGCTATCGTAGTTGGGGACAAAGTCCACCGTGTCCTTGTCGATATCCCGGAAAAGCTCCGCGCAGATGGGGGCCAGCTTCGCCTCTGTGTACCGGCTGGCGGCGTAGGCCATGTCACGGGAATAGACCTTGCCGAAATTGCCCTTGGAGTCCACAAAGGGGGCGTTCAGAGCCTCGTTGTCCCTTGTCAGGCGCACCATGGTCTCATAGATGGCGGCGTCCCCGTGGGGGTTATAGTGCATGGTCTGGCCCACGATGTTGGCGGACTTTGTCCGCGCCCCGTTTAAGAGGCCCATTTTATACATACAGTACAAAAGCTTGCGGTGGCTGGGCTTGAAGCCGTCTATCTCCGGGATGGCCCGGGAGACGATGACGCTCATGGCGTAGGGCATATAGTTCAGCTCCAGGGTCTCCGTGATGGGCTGCTCCACCACCTCCCCCCGCAGCCCCATTACATTGGGGTCGGCGTCCCGCCGCACTGGCTTTTCCTTTGGTTTTTTTGCCATGTTACCTTTACTCCTTACGATATATCCGCCATGTCCAGGTATTTATAGCCGTCCTGGGCAATGTGCTGCTTCCGGCCCGCCAGGTCGTCCCCCAGGAGCAGGTCGAAATAATAGGCCGTGCGCTCCGCCTCCTCCGGCAGAACGCGGATGAGCCGCCGGGTCTCTGGGTTCATGGTGGTCAGCCACATCATTTCCGCAGAGTTTTCGCCCAGGCCCTTGGAGCGGTTCACGGCGAATTTGGAGCTGGAAAGCTCCTCCACGATTTTGTTCTTCTCCCCGTCGGAATAGGCGTACCAGGTCTTTTCCTTGCAGGTGATCTCATACAGCGGCGATTCCGCAATGTACACATACCCCTCCTTTACAAGCGTCGGGGTCAGCCGCCACAGCATGGTTAAAATCAGCGTGCGGATTTGGAAGCCGTCCACGTCCGCGTCTGTGCAGATGACCACCTTGCTCCAGCGGAGGTTTGAAAGGTCGAAGGAGTTCAGCTCCTTGCCCCGCTTTTCCACCTCCACCCCGCAGCCCAGCACCTTCAGCAGGTCGGTGATGATGTCGCTTTTAAAAATGCGGCCATAGTCCGCCTTCAGGCAGTTTAAAATCTTGCCCCGGACGGGCATAATGCCCTGAAACTCCGCGTCCCGGCCCATTTTGCAGGAGCCAAGGGCGGAATCCCCCTCCACGATGTAAAGCTCCCGGCGCTCCGGGTCCCGGCTGCGGCAGTCCACGAATTTTTCCACCCGGCTCATGATGTCCATGGAGCCGGTCAGCTTCTTCTTGATGTTCAGCCTGGCCCGCTCCGCCTGCTCCCGGCTGCGCTTGTTTATCAGCACCTGCTCCGCCATGCGGTCGGCCTCCGCCTTATGCTCGATGCACCAGACCTCTAGCTGCTCCCGGAAAAAGGCGGTCATGGCGTCCTGGATGCCCTTGTTGGTGATGGCCTTTTTCGTCTGGTTTTCATAGGAGGTGCGGGTGGAGAAGCAGTTCGTCACCAGCACCAGGCAGTCCTGGACGTCCTGGAAGGAGATCTTCGACTCGTTTTTCTGGTACTTCCCCGTCTGCTTAATGTAGGCGTCCACGGCGTAGACGAACCCGGCCCGGGCGGCCTTGTCCGGCGCTCCCCCATGCTCCAGCCAGGAGGAGTTGTGGTAGTATTCCAGCAGCGTCGCCTGGTTGGAAAAGCAGAAGGCGGCGGAGAGCCTGGCCTTATACTCCGGCTTGTCCGCCCGGTCCCGGCAGCGGCGCTCCGACTCCATGAACACCGGGGCGGTGAGAGTAGCCTCCCCGGCGATCTCTGTCACATAGTCCAGTATGCCGTTTTCATAGAGGTATTCCGTGGTCTCGAATTTATCCCCATGCTGGATGCGGAGGCGGAAGGTGACGCCCGCGTTCACCACCGCCTGGCGGCGGAGGGTCTGGCGGAACCACTCCTCCGGGATGTCGATGTCTGTGAACACGGCCAGGTCTGGCCGCCAGTGGTGGGTGGTGCCGGTCTTTTTCCGGTCGGCGGGGGATTTTTTCAGCTCCCCCACGATGCCGCCCTTTTCAAAGTGCAGGTCGTAGCGGCTGCCGTCCCGCCAGACGGTCACGTCCATGTATTCCGAGGCGTACTGGGTGGCGCAGGCCCCCAGGCCGTTCAGGCCCAGGGCGTACTCATAGCCCTCGCCCCCCTCGTCGTCATATTTCCCCCCGGCGTACAGCTCGCAGTACACAAGCTCCCAGTTATAGCGCTTCTCCGCGCTGTTCCAGTCCACGGGGCAGCCCCGGCCAAAATCCTCCACCTGGATGGAGTGATCCTCAAACCGGGTGACGGTGATGAGTTTGCCGTACCCCGCCCGGGCCTCGTCGATGGAGTTTGAAAGAATCTCAAATACAGAGTGCTGACAGCCCTCCAGCCCGTCCGAGCCGAAAATGACCCCGGGGCGCTTCCGCACCCGGTCGGCCCCCTTGAGCTGGCTGATGCTCTCGTTTCCATAGGCTTGTCTGCTTGGTTTCGCCATGCAAAAATTTCCTCGCTTCGTTTCCGTTCTCGTTCCGGCCTGCCGCCGGTGGACATAATACGCCAATATACTGATTAGTATAGCACAAAGCCCGGAAAAATCAAGAAGGGGCGGAGGAACCAGCGTCCCCCGCCCAATGGCCATGGCTTCTTTCTTTCTGGGACTATTATATGTCTAAATCCCGAAAAACACAAATACAATATATGGAAATCATCGGGAGAGGGGGCCGGATTTTATGCCGTCCTGTGTGCTGGACGCCCTGTTTATCACCTGCGGGCTGATGCTGCTGGGAAAGCTTTCCGATCTTATGCGCCGCGCCGCCCGGCCTCTGCTGCGGCTGGGGCTGCATGGTCTGACCGGCCTTGTCCTGCTGCTGATGGGGAACACGGTGGGCCGCCTGTTCGGCCTGGGGCTGGGGTTAAACGGCCTGACCCTGGCCGTCTCCGCCGCCCTGGGCGGGCCGGGGGTGGCCCTGCTGTGGGCGGTGCGGTATATTTTATAATGTAGAATGACGCAAACCCGGGACCGATTCCCGCCGATTTTTGGGATTTTTTTACGAATCCGTGAATTTTCGCGAAATCCTGTTGACAGCGGGGCGGGGGTGTGCTAGAATTTTAAGCGAAAATTGAATCGCTTTTCGATAGAGGCGCGGTTTTCATCAGTACCCTCCCGGCAAGGCCAGGCAGCCGCCGGAGGGGAAAGGGAACGCCGCCGAAGCGTTTGGAGCGTGCCTGCTCTCCCTACGCTGGGTCATTGGGGAATACCCAATGGACTGTCACAAGTACTTGTGGAGCGCTGTCAATGGCCGTTCGGCTTGCCCCTGTTTCTGGGGGGCATATACCGTATATCCTATGAACCGCTTGACACAAGCGGTTCATTTTTCGTTCCCAGGCCCCGCCCCCTGGGCTTTTCAAAGGGACGGGAGAAATTTATTGAGAAAGGCAGATAGAAATCATGAAGAGACTTTTTGCGCTGCTGCTGGCCTTGGTGATGGTATTCGCCCTGGCCGCCTGCTCCTCCTCCAGCTCCGACACGGAGGAGACCGACACCATCCAGGGCCTGGAGGACGGGGTTCTGACCATCGCCATGGAGTGCGCCTACGCCCCCTACAACTGGACACAGTATGACGACTCCAACGGGGCCGTTCCCATCTCCGGCTCCGACGGGGAGTACGCCAACGGCTACGACGTGATGATCGCCAAGCTCATCTGCGAGTATTACGGCTGGGAGCTGGAGGTCATCCGCACCGACTGGGACTCCCTGGTACCCGGCGTGCAGTCCGGCATTTATGACGCGGTCATCGCCGGTCAGTCCATGACCGAGGAGCGCTCCGAGCAGGTGGACTTCGCAGGCCCCTACTACTACGCCTCCATCGTGTGCGTCACCCTGGCGGACAGCGAGTACGCCTCCGCCACCGGCCTGGCCGACCTGGCCGGCGGCACCTGCACCGCCCAGATCGCCACCATCTGGTACGACAGTATGCTGCCCCAGATCCCCGACGCCCAGATCCAGACCGCCGCGGAGGCCGCTCCCGCCATGCTGATGGCCCTGGAGACCGGCACCGTGGACTTCATCTGCACCGATATGCCCACCGCCATGGGGGCTGTGGCCGCCTATGACGACATGGTCATCCTGGACTTCTCCGACTCTGACGACAACTTTGAGGTGGACGAAGGGGAGATCAACATCGGCGTGTCCGTTATGAAGGGCAACACCACCCTGAAGGACGCCATCGACGAGGTTCTCAGCACCATGACCGTGGACGACTTCAACGACCTGATGGACGAGGCCATTGCTATTCAGCCTCTGACAGAAGACTAAAAAAAGAACCTGCCGCTTTTCAAGGGGCTGCATCAGCTTGGTGCAGCCCCTGACGGTAATTTATAAGGAGGAAAACGCCTATGGAACGGCTCTCCCAGCTGTTCAGCGACATTTTAAAGCTATTGCAGCGGTACGGCGGCGCCTATTTGGGGGGCGTCCGCAACACCCTGCTCCTGGCCCTGATCTCCACCCTGATCGGCTGCGTCATCGGCTTTGTCTGCGGCATTTTGCAGACCATCCCCCACGCAAAAACCGACAACCCGGTGAAGCGGTTTTTCCTGGGCCTGATCCGGGTCATTATCCGGGTCTATGTAGAGGTGTTCCGGGGTACGCCCATGGTTTTGCAGGCGGTGTTCATCTACTACGGCCTGCCCTACTTCTCCAATAACGCCATGCACTTCAACAGCGTCTGGGTGGCCGCCATTCTGGTGGTGTCCATCAACACCGGCGCGTATATGGCGGAGACCGTCCGGGGCGGCATTATCTCCATCGACCCCGGCCAGACGGAGGGGGCCAAGGCCATCGGCATGACCCATGTGCAGACCATGACCAGCGTCATTCTGCCCCAGGCCCTCCGCAATATTATGCCCCAGATCGGCAACAACTTCATCATCAACGTGAAGGACACCTCCGTCATGTTCATCATCAGCTTCACGGAGCTGTTCTCCGTCCACCGGGCGGCGGTGGGGGCCACCTACCTCTACTTCCCCTCCGCCACCATAGAGATGGTGGCCTACCTCTGCATGACGCTGGTGGCCTCCTTCCTGCTGCGCTGGCTGGAACGGCGGATGGACGGCTCGGACAGCTACGAGCTGCTGCAAAGCGACCCGCTGGTTCCCACCGCCGGAACCTATACCCTGGCGGAAATGCACACCCGGCGCAAGGCAGCCCGGTACAACACGGTCAGCGGCGATTACGACCCGGACGCAATGAAAAAGACCCGGAATGATTCCACCAGGGGGGAGCGGTAATATGGGCGAGACGATTTTACAGATACGGCACCTGTCCAAGAGCTTCGGCTCCCATGAGGTGCTGCGGGACATTGACTTCACCGTGGACAAGGGGGACGTCACCAGCATTATCGGGGCCTCCGGCTCCGGCAAGTCCACCCTGCTGCGGTGCATAAACCTGCTGGAAACTCCCACCAGCGGGGAGATCCTTTTCCACGACACGGACGTGACGGGCCGGGGGGTGAACGCCCCCGCCTACCGGGCCAAGGTGGGCATGGTGTTCCAGTCCTTTAACCTGTTCAACAACCTGACCGTGCTGGAAAACTGCGTGGTGGGCCAGGTGAAGGTGCTGAAAAAGCCCAAGGCCCAGGCCAGAGAGAGCGCCATGGCCTACCTGGAAAAGGTGGGCATGGCCCCCTTCATCAACGCCAAGCCCCGGCAGATCTCCGGCGGCCAGAAGCAGCGGGTGGCAATCGCCCGGGCCTTGGCCATGGAGCCGGAGGTGCTGCTGTTCGACGAGCCGACCTCCGCCCTGGACCCGGAAATGGTGGGGGAGGTACTGACCGTCATGCAGACCCTGGCCCAGGAGGGCATGACCATGCTGGTCGTCACCCATGAAATGGCCTTCGCCCGGGATGTCAGCACCCAGGTGGTCTACATGAATGAGGGCGTTATCTGCGAGCAGGGCGCGCCCCAGGACGTGCTGGGCAACCCCCAGCGCCAGGAGACCCGCGACTTCCTGGCCCGCTTCCGCCAGGCGTAAGAACCCCTCTCCCGCCCCGGCAAATGCAAATTGAATACAGCCCCCTTAGAGCGGATACCCGAACACAAGGTTCAGGGCCGCGCCAAGGGGGCTGTTGCAGAACCTGTCTTCACAGACGGCACCGTCCGTCTGAGAATACAGGTTCTTTTTGCTTTTTTACATCAGCGGAGCCACGACCTTCAGGACGGCGGCGGCCAGCTTGGAGCGCAGCTTTTCCTTTTTCACGTCCTCCAGGGTGATCTGCTGGCACTGCGCCAGGGTTTTCTGGAAATCCTCGTAAATATCCTGGATGACCGGGGTTTTATACAGGTACACCCCGCACTCGAAGTGGAGGTACAGGCTGCGGTAGTCCAGGTTGATGGTTCCCACCACGGCCTTTTTGCCGTCGCTGACAAACTGCTTGGCATGGACGAAGCCGGGGGTGTACTCGTAAATCTCCACCCCGCCCTCCAGCAGCTCCCGGTAGTGGCTTTTGGCCAGGGTGAAGGCGTATTTCTTATCCGGGATGTGGGGCAAAATCAGCTTCACGTCCACCCCCCGCTTGGCGGCGAAGGAAAGGGCCGTCACCATCTGGGCGTCCAGGATGAGATAGGGGGTCATAATGTACACATAATCCCGGGCGGTGTTCAAAATGTCAAAATACACCATCTCCCCGGTCAGCTCATCGTCCAGGGGGCTGTCCCCGTAGGGCATGACATAGCCCTGGGCCTCCCTTGGCCCGGAACCGGGGGCGAGCAGGTAGGGTTCATACGCCCGCTCCTCGAACCAGGCGTTCCAGAGCTGCAAAAACATCAGGGTCAGGCTCCGCACCCCGTCCCCCTGGAGCATGACGGCGGTGTCCTTCCAGTGGCCGAAGCGGGACGCTTCATTAATATACTCGTCCGCCAGATTCACCCCGCCGGTGAACCCGGTGTGGCCGTCAATTACCAGGATCTTTCGATGGTCCCGGTTGTTGTAGGCGGTGGAGATGAAGGGCCGGATGGGGGAAAACACCCGGCACTGGATGCCCGCCGCCTCCATCTGGCGGGGGTAGTCGATGGGCAGCTTGGAGAAGGAGCAGGTGCCGTCGTACATCAGCCGCACCTCTACCCCCTGGGCCGCCTTCCGCTTTAAAATTTCCAGCACATCCCCCCACATATGCCCGTCCTGGATGATGAAGTATTCCAGGAAGATGAATTTCTCTGCCTTTTCCAGGGCGGGGATCAGCGCCCGGAACTTATCCTCCCCCAGGGGGAAGTAGGTGACGGCGGTGTTCTCATAGACGGGAAAGCCCAGCCCAGCCCCGTAGGCCGCCAGGGGGGCGAAATCCGGCTCCTCCCGGCGCAGCCGCTCCATCAGGGCCGACTGGTCGGCCACCTGGGGGGCGCTCTCGTCGATGATTTGCTGGAGCCGCTTCTTCTCCGCCAGGTGGCCCATGTCGGAGACGATGTAAAAATACAGCAATGTGCCAAACACCGGGGCCGCCCCGATTAAAACGCACCAGGTCAGCTTATAGGCCGGATCCCGCCGGGTGTTGAGGATATAAATCATCATCACCAGGCCAATGACCGCCATACTTCCTGTGGCGTAGACCACATGCCGCTGGAGCAGCCCGAAAAAGGCCACAATGAACAGGGCCTGCACCGCCAGCAGCAGCACCACCGCAAAGGAGCGGCTGAACACCGCCCTGGACAGAACCTGCCTGCCCCGGGCCGCCGCCCTTTCTTTTCTGCCCTTCCTCTTCTCCTTCGCCATCCGCTGTCCGCCTTTCCTGGAAACTACCATTATTCCTATTGTATGCTATCATGCCACATTCTGCCAAAAAAATCAATTCACAATCTGTCTGATTTGCTGAAAATCAAAAACCGCCCGTCCCCCTATTGACAGGGGCATGGGAAAGTGCTAACATATGAACATCCTTTCATATGTTTGTTTTTGGAGGTGAGCAGATGGGGGAAAACGGAGACATCGAGCGCTGCGGGTACCTGTGCGTCCATGAGGAGACGGTGGAGCAGGTGCTGGGCCAGATGCCGGACGACGAGACGCTGTACGATTTGGCGGAGCTGTTCAAGATTTTTGGGGATTCCACCCGCATTAAGATTCTGTACGCCCTGTTTGAGGCGGAGCTTTGCGTGTGCGATATCGCCCAGCTTCTGGGCCTGACCCAGTCCGCCGTGTCCCACCAGCTCAGGCTGCTGAAAACCAGCCGCCTGGTAAAGCCCCGGAAGGAGGGCAAGACGGTATTTTATTCCCTGGCGGACGACCATGTCCGCAAAATCATTGCCCAGGGTATGGAGCATATAAAAGAGTAATTTCAGATAAAAAGCGTTGCTTTTTATCTGAAATTAGGGGGCTGCGGCCTGACCCGCGCACTGCACGCGCTAAGAGCCGTGCTACGCACGGTTGCGCGTTTGCACGCCGCCTGCGGGCGGCAGTCGCTACGCTCGCACACTCCCAGGCCGAGAAGAATTTTTTGCCACGTACACGCCGCGGCAAAAAATGATTTAACTTTATTCGCGCCTGCGGGCGCGAACTCTGCGAGGCTTTTCTGGCCTCAAATAGAAGATTTTCCCAGCAACTCAACATTTAATATAATATTTAAAAGGAGAGACTGTGATGAAAAAGACCTACAAGCTGATTGATTTGGACTGCGCCAACTGCGCCCAGAAGATGGAGACGGCCATTAAGAAGCTGGACGGGGTGACGGACGCCTCTGTCAGCTTCCTGACCCAGAAGATGACTATCGAGACGGAGGGGGACGAGGCGGCCCTGAACGAGCTGATGAAGAAGGTAGTCAAGACCTGCAAACGGGTGGAGCCGGACTGCCAAATCGTCCTGTGAGCCGCCATGACGAGAAAGCATAAAAAGGCCCTGGCCCGGATCATCCTAAGCGCCGCCCTGCTGCTGACCGCCGCCCTGCTGCCCACGGAGGGGTGGCTGCGGTGGGTCACGTTCCTGGTTCCCTACGCCATCGTGGGGTGGGATGTGCTGTGGAAGGCGGTGCGGAATATCGCCCACGGCCAGGTGTTTGACGAGAACTTCCTTATGGCCCTGGCCACGGTGGGGGCCATGGTGCTGGGGGAGTATTCCGAGGCGGTAGGGGTCATGCTGTTCTACCAGGTGGGGGAGCTGTTTCAGTCGGTGGCGGTGGGCCGCTCCCGGCAGTCCATCGCCCAGCTTATGGACATCCGCCCGGATTCCGCCCGGGTCCTCCGCAATGGGGCCGCCCAGGAGGTTGACCCGGAGGAGGTGGCGGTGGGCGAGACCATCCTTGTCCGCCCCGGGGAGAAGATCCCCCTGGACGGGGTGGTGACGGAGGGTTCCTCCTCCCTGGACACCGCCGCCCTGACCGGGGAAAGCCTGCCCCGGGACGCGGCAGTGGGAGATGCCGTGGCCTCCGGCTGCGTGAATCTGACCGGGGTGCTGACCGTGGAGGTGACAAAGCCCTACGGGGAATCCACGGTGGCAAAAATTTTGGAGCTGGTGGAAAACGCCGCCTCCAAAAAGGCCAGGGCAGAGAATTTTATCACCAAATTCGCCCGGTATTATACCCCCGCCGTGGTGATCGGCGCGGTGCTGCTGGCCGTTGTCCCGCCGCTGTTTGTGGGGAGTTGGTCGGAGTGGATCCACCGGGCGCTGATATTCCTGGTGATCTCCTGCCCCTGCGCCCTGGTCATCTCCATCCCCCTGTCCTTTTTCGGGGGCATTGGCGGGGCCTCCCGCCAGGGCATCCTGGTCAAGGGGGGGAACTATTTGGAGCTGCTGGCCAAGCTGGAAACGGTGGTGTTCGACAAGACCGGCACCCTGACCCAGGGGGTCTTTCAGCTTCAGGCCCTGTACCCGGCGGAGGGGGCAACGGAGGCGGAGCTGCTGGAGACGGCGGCCCTGGCGGAATGTCACTCCGGCCACCCTATCGCCCAGTCCCTCCGCCGGGCCTACGGGGGGGACATCGACCCCGACCGGCTGGAGGACGTGACGGAGACCCCCGGCCTGGGCGTTTCCGCCGTGCTGGACGGGGCGGCGGTCTGCGCCGGGAACCGGCGGCTCATGGAATCTATGGGTCTTTGCCCCCCGGAGGCTGACGACCTGGGTACAGTGGTGTATGTGGCAAAAAATGGAAAATACCTGGGCCGGGCGGTGATCGCGGACGGGGTGAAGCCCTCGGCCCAGGAGGCGGTCAAGGCCCTGAAGGCCCGGGGGATTCAGAC
>JAJQFY010000018.1 GCA_021200935.1 Oscillospiraceae bacterium | reverse complement strand
CCGTTATCAACACTATCTCTTTCGGCGGCCTCGTCATTTTTGTATAACCCAAAGGAACTATTTGAACACCCTGCGGGGAAAATCCGTGGCGGTGGTGGGGGCGGGGCTTTCCAACCGGCCCCTGGTACCCCTGTTGGCCCAGGCCGGGGCGAGCGTGACGGTGTACGACCAGTCCGGCCCGGAGGCCCTGGGGGACTTTTATACATCCGCCGCTGCCGCCGGGGTGGCCTTTCACCTGGGGCCGGACTATCTGGACGGCCTGACCGGGGAGGTAATCTTCCGCACCCCCGGCCTGCTGCCGACGGAACCGGCCCTTGTCCGGGCGGCGGCCTCCGGCGCGGTGCTGACCAGCGAGATGGAGCTGTTTTTGTCCCTGTGTCCCTGTCCCGTCCTGGCCGTCACCGGCTCGGCGGGGAAGACCACCACCTCATCCATCCTGGCCGCCCTGCTCCGAAACGCCGGGCGTACCGTCTGGCTGGGGGGGAACATTGGCCGCCCTTTGCTCTCCGATACCGACCAAATTGCCCCCACAGACGCGGTGGTGGCGGAGCTTAGCTCCTTCCAGCTCCACAGCATGACCTGCGCCCCGGATGTGGCGGTGATTACCAATCTGACCCCAAACCACCTGGATAAGCATGGCACCATGGAGGATTATCTCTCCGCCAAAAAGCAGATATTCCGCCATCAAGGCCCGGAGGGACGGCTGATTTTAAACCGGGACGACCCCCTGACCGCCGCCTGCGCCGGGGAGGCAAGCTGCCCTGTCCGCTGGTTCGGCCTGCGGGATGGCCCGGGGGAGGGGGCATTCCTCCGGGCGGACGGGGTCATATGCCTGCGCCGTGGGGGAGATGTGATCCCGGTGGTTCCCGCCGGAGAGATGCAGATTCCCGGCCAGCACAACATATATAATATGATGGCCGCCTTCGCCGCCGCCTGGGATTTCGTCCCGCCGGAGGTGATGGCCCGGACGGCCCGCAGCTTCACCGGGGTTCCCCACCGGCTGGAGACCGTGGCTGTCCGCCGTGGCGTGACGTTTATAAACGATTCCATTGCCACCAGCCCGGACAGAACCATGGCGGGGCTGGACTGCTTTGAGGACAAGGTGATTCTAATCGCCGGGGGCAAGGACAAGGGCCTGCCCTTTGACGAGCTGGGCCAGGCCATATGCGCCCATGTGAAGGCCCTGTATCTCACCGGCTGGACGGCGGGGAAAATTAAGGAGGCGGTGGAGCAGGCCCCCAATTACCGCCCCGGCTGCCCGGACATACATATAATAGAAGACTTTGGGGACGCGGTGCGGGGCGCGGCGGAGGCCGCAAAGCCCGGGGACAGGGTGCTTCTCTCCCCGGCCTGCACCTCCTTTGACCGATTCAAAAACTTTGAGGAGCGCGGGGACGCGTTCCGGCGGATTATACAGGAAATGGAGTGATATAATTTGGAGCTTACAGAGCTGACAAAAACCCTGTGCGGCCTCCCCGGCCCCTCCGGGTACGAGACGGCGGTGTTCCAGTGGGCGGCGGATTATCTCCGTCCCCTGGCGGATGAGGTAGAGACGGACGCCCTGGGGAATCTGCGGGCCATCCGGCGCTGCGGCCAGCCGGGGTCCAGGCTTGTGGTGCTGGACGCCCATATGGACGAGATAGGCTTTGTCGTCACCGGGGTGAAGGATGGGTTCCTCACCTTCGATATGCTGGGCGGGGTAGACCCCCGGATGCTCCCGACCCGGGAGGTGCGGGTGCTGTCCGACCCGCCCCTGTTCGGGGTGATCGACACCATGCCCCCCCATCTCATCGAGCCGGAGGAGGAGGGGAAATCCATCCCGGCGGACAGGCTGTATATCGACGTGGGCCTGACCCAGGAGGCGGCGGAGAAGGCCGTCCCGGTGGGAACGGCGGTGGTGTACGCCAGCGGCTGCGACGAGCTGTGCGCCGGGCAGCTATGCGGAAAGGCATTGGATGACCGGGCCTGCGCCGCCATTATTATAAAGGTGTTCGAGACCCTGGAGGCGAAGTCCTTGAACGTAGACCTGTGCTGCCTTCTCAGCACCCAGGAGGAGGTGGGCCGCCGTGGGGCCGCCGTGGGGGCCTATGCCCTCCAGCCGGACGTGGCCCTGGTGGTGGATGTTACCCATGCCAAAACCCCGGACGGGAAGGAGGCCCTGACCGAGGGCCAGAAGGGCGCCGCCATCGGCGTGGGGCCGAACCTGAACCGGGCCGTGACCCGCGACCTGTTCCGCATTGCGGAGGAACGGGGTATAGCCCACCAGACGGAGCCGCTCCCCGGTGACAGCGGGACGAATGCCGCGGCTATCCAGATCGCCCGCCAGGGGGTGGCTACCGGCCTGGTGTCCCTGCCGCTGAAATATATGCACACCCCGGTAGAGACGGTCTGGACAGCGGATATGGAGGCGATAGAGGCCCTTCTGACGGCCTATGTGGAGGAGATGGAGCTATGACGATACTGGACACCATGGAGACATTGTGCTGTCTGGAAGGCGTTTCCGGCAGTGAGGACGAGGTGCGGGCCTATATTCTGGAACGGGCCATGCCCTTTGCCGACGAGCTGCTGACCGACCCCATGGGGAACCTGATGATATTCAAAAAGGGCGTGACCGCCCCCCGCCAGCGGGTCATGCTCTGCGCCCACATGGACGAGGTGGGGCTTATGGTGACAGCCGTCACAGAGGAGGGGTACCTGCGCTTCGACGCCTGCGGGGGCATAGACCGGCGGGTGCTGATCGGCAAGCGGGTCTTCGTCGGCCCCATGCGGACAAAGGGGGTAGTCGGCTCCAAGGCCATTCACCTGACAACCCCGGAGCAGCGCAAGACCCTCCCCAGACTGGCGGATATGTATATTGACATCGGCGCGGCAGATAAGGCATCGGCGGAGGCCCTTGTCAGCGTGGGGGATACCGTGGCCTTTGACGACGCGGTTATCCGCTTCGGGGACGGGTTTATTAAGGCCAAGGCCATTGACGACCGGGCGGGCTGCGCCGTCATGCTGGAGCTGATAGAGAGCCAGCTCCCCTGCGACTGCTGGTTTGCCTTCACCGTGCAGGAGGAGGTGGGCTGCCGTGGGGCCGCTGTCGCCGCTCGGCGCATTCAGCCGGAGACCGCCCTGATTCTGGAGGCCACCACCGCCGCAGATATCCCGGGGGTGGAAGGCCCCGCCCGTGTCTGCGCCCTGGGGCAGGGGGTGGTCATCCCCTTCATGGACAGGGGGACGATTTACGACAAGACCCTCTGCGCCGCCCTGTCCCGCCTGGCGGAGGAGAATAACACCCCCTGGCAGACCAAAACCCGGATCGCCGGGGGAACCGACGCCAGTGCCGTCCAGCGCTCCGGCACGGGGGTTCAGGTGGCGGCCCTGTCCGTCCCGGTGCGGAACATCCATTCCCCCGCCTGCGTGGCGAAAATCCAGGAGTGCGAGAACCAGTACCGCCTGGCCCGGCTGTTTTTGCAGGAGATGGGAAGGGAACCGGCCTGACCCGGGATTGATATGTATTTTTTGGAGAATAACTGAACATGGAAGAATCAAAAGAGCAATATAATCAGCTTGTGGAACGGCTGCTGGCCCTGTCCGTGGCCTATTATGACAATGACGCCCCTTTGGTCTCAGATTTCGAATATGACAGGATGAACAACGAGCTGAAGCGGCTGGAGGCGGCCCACCCCGACTGGGTGCGGCCCGATTCCCCCACCCAGCATGTGGGGGGACACGTCAGCGAAGCCTTTGCCCCGGTGGCCCATGAAGTGCCGCTGGAGAGCCTGGCGGATGTGTTCTCCTTCGAGGAGGTGACAGGCTTTGTCCATCGGATGGACGGGGCCGTGTCGGAGGCCCATGAGTATGTGACGGAGCCGAAGATAGACGGCCTTTCCGTGGCCGTGGAGTACCGGGACGGGGTGTTTTACCGCGGGGCCACCCGTGGGAACGGTCAGGTGGGGGAGGACGTGACGGAGAATCTACGCACCATCCGCAGCCTGCCGAAAACACTGCGTAACGCCCCCCAGCGTCTCATCGTCCGGGGGGAGGTGTATATGTCCCATGACACCTTCCGTGACATCAACGCCCGGCGGGAGATAGAGGGCCAGTCCCCTCTTGCCAACCCCCGGAACGCTGCCGCCGGTTCCCTCCGCCAGCAGGACGCGAAAATATGCGCCCAGCGGCGGCTGGATATTATCCTCTTTAACATCCAGCTTGCGGAGGGGGCGGTGTATAAGACCCATTACGAGACATTGGAGGCTATGGCCGCCATGGGCTTTCCCGTGGTACCCCATACCCTGTGCCGGACGGCGGAGGACTGCGCCCAGACCATCCAGGCCATCGGGGAGGGGCGTGAGGGCTACCCCTACGACATCGACGGGGCGGTGGTGAAGCTAAACGGCCTGGCCCAGCGGGAGGCGTTGGGCAGCACCGCCAAATATCCCCGCTGGGCGGTGGCCTATAAATACCCGCCGGAGAAAAAGCCCAGCCGGGTGCGTGACATCATTGTCCAGGTGGGCCGCACCGGGGTTCTGACGCCCAAGGCGGTGATAGAGCCGGTTCGCCTGGCGGGAACCACCGTCACCAGCGCCACCCTGCACAACCAGGATTTTATAGAGAATCTGGGTGTGAACGTGGGGGACACGGTGCTGGTGCAGAAG
Source organism: Oscillospiraceae bacterium (assembly GCA_021200935.1). Taxonomy (GTDB): domain Bacteria; phylum Bacillota; class Clostridia; order Oscillospirales; family Oscillospiraceae; genus CAJOIG01. Next base: position 23,391 of record JAJQFY010000018.1, on the reverse strand, counting down.
GCGGGGGAGATCATCCCGGAGGTGCTGGAGGTGACGGAAAAGCACAGCGCCAGCCCCTTCCGCCTGCCGGACACCTGCCCGGTCTGCGGCGCGCCGGTGGTGCGTGACACAGACGGGGCCGCCATGCGCTGCACCGGGGCGGAGTGTCCCGCCCAGCGGCTGCGGAACATCGTTCACTTTGCCTCCAAGGAGGCCATGGATATAGACGGCCTTGGCCCGGCGGTGGCGGAGGCCCTGGATAAACAGGGGCTGCTGCACACCCCGGCGGAGCTGTATTATCTGGACGCCCAGTCCGTGGCTGCAGCGGAGCGGATGGGGCAGAAATCGGCGGAGAATTTAATCGCCAACATCCAGGCCAGCAAGACCCAGGGCCTGGCCCGGCTGCTGTGTGCCTTTGGCATCCGGCAGGTGGGGGCGAAGGCGGCAAAAGTCCTGGCCCGGCACTTCGCCACCCTGGACGACCTGATGGCCGCCACAGCGGAGGAGCTGACGGTGATAGACGATGTTGGCCCCGTCACGGCGGGGTACCTGACAGAGTGGTTTGCAAGCCCCCAGAGCCAGCACCAGATAGAGCTGCTCCGCCAGGCCGGTGTGTCCTTCGCCAGTGAGGAGGAGATCGCGGACACCCGCTTCGCCGGGAAGACCTTCGTCCTGACCGGCACCCTGGAGGGGTTCACCCGCGCAGAGGCGGAGGCGGTCATAGAGCGCTTCGGGGGCAAGACCTCCGGCTCTGTTTCCAAAAAGACGGCCTATGTCCTGGCGGGGGAGAACCCCGGTTCCAAGCTGACCAAGGCCCAGTCCCTGGGGGTGGAGATCCTCACCGAGGCCCAGTTCCGGGCGCTGATAGAGCCGTAAATCAGCACAACCTAATCCCCCCTTGCATAGAATGGGCTGCAAAGGGGGATTTCTTTTGGCAAATAATACAAGTAATACCTGCACCTATCGGGAGGGGCCGCTCCCGGCCTGTCAGGCCCTGGCGGTGCCAATGGTACCGGCCCAGCAGAGCAGTCAGCCCGCCTATGACAGCGGGGAGGCCCTGGCGAAGGGTACCCTGTTCCCCGGCCTTGACCTGCCCTTTATGGATTATGTGGCCACCGGCCCGGCGGAAAATACCCCGCTGGGGGAGTTGATGGCCCTGGACTTTGTCCTCCAGGAGCTGGCCCTGTACCTGGACACCCACCCGGAGGATTCCGAGGCGTTCAAAACCTGGAAGAGCTTCGCCTCCCTGGCGGAGAAGGGCCGGAAGCGGTATGTGGAGCTGTACGGCCCCGTCACCCGCCGGGACACGGCGGGCTTCAATGCCTGGGTCTGGCCCGAAGACCCCTGGCCCTGGGACAACGGGGGAAAAGGGGGGAAGTGCTGATGTTTGTGTATGAGAAGAAGCTGCAATACCCGGTTCGCATCAAGAACCCCAACCCGGCCCTGGCGAAGTTCATCATCACCCAGTACGGCGGCCCGGACGGGGAGCTGAGCGCCTCCCTGCGCTATCTGAGCCAGCGCTACGCCATGCCCTATCCGGCCCTGAAGGCCACCCTGACGGACATCGGCGTGGAGGAGCTGGGCCACCTGGAGATGATCGGGGCCATCGTCCACCAGCTCACCCGGAACATGACCGTGGAGCAGGCGAAGGAGGCCGGGTTCCAGGAGTATTTCGTAGACCATACCGCCGGTGTGTACGCCCAGGCCGCCGCTGGCTGGCCCTTTAACGCCGCCAGCTTCGCCGTGAAGGGGGATGTAATCGCCGACCTGACCGAGGACATGGGGGCGGAGCAAAAGGCCAGAGCCACCTATGACAACATCCTCCGCATGGCCGACGACCCGGACGTGATAGACGTGATCCGCCTCCTCCGGGAGCGGGAGGTCGTCCACTTCCAGCGCTTCGGGGAGGCCATGGAGCTTGCCGTGTCCCAGATGGATAAACGGAACATCTACGCCGTGAACCCTGCCTTTGACAGGCCCATGGGAAAGTGAATATACGGGAATAACCAAAAATCCTGAATAATCCAGGCCCTTTTATGCAAATCCCAATCCCTGTCCGGCACAGGATTTGAGGGCTTTGGCCCCGGGGACGGAGACCAGAAATATTCACGAATATAGCAATATCACTGGATTTATACAACAAAATCCAGTGATATCTGCATATTTATGAGACTGCCGCCTGTTACGCCTGAATCTTTTTCAGCTTTGCATAGCGGGGGAGTGAGCATTCAACAGGCCGCTCCGGCTCCCCCTGAATCAGGGGCAGGGCGTAGTCGATGAAGTCCTGGGTGACGAAGTTGCCCTCGGCGTTAATCCACTCCAGGGGTACCTTCTTCTCGGCGTTTGCCACGGCGGAGAGAGGCAGCAGGATGGTCTTGCAGACATACTGGCCGTTCTCGCTGCCCCGCTCAAAGGCCACCATCTTCCCGGTCTCCCCGGCTACAGCGGCCTCCACCGCTGCGCGGCCCGCCAGCTCCGCCTCCTCCACATCGGTCTTGGAGGCCAGGTGTGCGCCGCAGCGCTGCAAAAGGCTCAGCTCAATAGGCCGCACCTTGGCCCCGGTGCGCTCCTTCACCATTTCCGCGAGACGGGCGGCCAGGCCCCCAAGCTGGGCGTGGCCGAAGCCGTCTGTGCTGCTGGTCTTTGCCTGAGAGACAAAGGTGCCGTCGGCGAAATGCAGCCCCTCCGACACGGCGGCCAGGCAGCAGCCCTTTTCCTTATAAATCCGCTCCACATCCGCCAGGAACGCCTCCTGGTCGAAGTCCCGCTCCGGCAGATAGACCAGATCCGGCCCCGCGCCGAAACAGCTCCCCAGCGCGGCGGAGCCTGCCAGCCACCCGGCGTGGCGGCCCATGATCTCGATGATCGTCACCTGCCCGGTGGGGTAGACCCGGCTGTCCCGGGACACCTCCATGCAGCTTGTGGCGATATACTTCGCCGCCGAGCCGAAGCCGGGGCAGTGGTCGGTGCCGTACAGGTCGTTGTCGATGGTCTTGGGGATTCCCATCACCCGGCAGTCCCACCCGGAGCGGGCCATATACCGGCTGATTTTGTCGCAGGTGTCCATGGAATCGTTGCCGCCGTTATAGAAGAAATAGCGGACATTGTGCTTTTTGAACACCTCCAAAATGCGCTGGTAGTCGGTGTCGTCCACATCCGGGTCGGCCAGCTTGTACCGGCAGGAGCCAAGCTCCGAGGCGGGGGTGTTTTTCAGCAGGGCCAGCTCCGCCGGGTCCTCCAGCCCCATGTCGTAGAGCTTGTCCCCCAGCACGCCGGTAATGCCGTGATCCGCGCCCAGCACCTGGGTGATCTCCTCCGCAGCCAGGGCGGCGGTGATCGCGCCGTAGGCGCTGGCGTTTATGACCGACGTAGGCCCGCCGGACTGCCCGATGATACAGGCGCCCACAAGTTTTTCAGCCATGGTAATTCCTCCAAAAATTGTTTATTATTATCCAGGTTTGTATTGATTATACCACGCTTTTGCGGTAAAATAAAGGAAAAGGAGTGATATTTCATGCCAATCGTTACTACAACCGAAATGTTCGAGAAAGCCTACAAGGGCGGGTACGCCATCGGGGCCTTCAACGTCAACAACATGGAGATCGTCCAGGGCATCACAGAGGCCGCCGCCGAGGTCAATTCCCCCCTGATCCTTCAGGTCTCCGCCGGGGCGCGGAAGTACGCCAAGCACGTCTACCTCACAAAGCTGATGGAGGCTGCCGTGGAAGACACCGGCCTGCCTATCGCCCTGCACCTTGACCATGGTGCGGACTTCGAGATCTGCAAAAGCTGTGTGGACGGGGGCTTCACCTCCGTAATGATAGACGGCTCCTCCCGCAGCTTTGAGGACAACATTGCCGTCACCCGCCAGGTGGTGGAGTACGCCCACGACCACGGCGTGGTGGTAGAGGGCGAGCTTGGCCGCCTGGAGGGGGTGGAGGACGACGTGGTGGTCTCCGCCGAGGATTCCAGCTACACCCGCCCGGAGGATGTGCAGGAGTTCGTGGAGCGTACTGGGGTGGATTCCCTGGCGATCGCCATCGGCACCAGCCACGGGGCCTATAAATTCAAGCCTGGCACCAAGCCCCAGCTCCGCTTTGACATCCTGGAGGAGGTGGCCCGCCGCCTGCCCGGCTTCCCCATCGTGCTGCACGGGGCCTCCAGCGTCATCCCCAAGTATGTGGACATCATTAACGCCAACGGCGGCAAGCTGGTGGACGCCATCGGCGTGCCGGAGGATATGCTCCGTAAGGCCGCGTCCATGGCCGTGTGCAAAATCAACATCGACTCCGACCTGCGCCTTGCCATGACCGCCGGGATCCGCCAGCATTTCAGTGAGCATCCTGAGCATTTCGACCCCCGCCAGTACCTGACCGTTGGCCGGGACTATATCCGCGAGCTTGTGAAGGACAAAATCGTCAACGTCCTGGGGAGCGACGGGAAGGCGTAATATGGGTTTTCTGCGTGAGATAAGGCAGGCTGTTTCCGGCCACGGCCATGACTGCACCTGCGATAGCTGCATGGAGGAGCATCACCACGACCACCACGGCTTCGACACCGTAATGGTCTGGCGTCTCGCCGCCGCCGCCGTCCTGTTCATTGCGGGCGAGGTGGCAGAGGGGCCGCTGCCTGCCCTGTCCCTGGTTTTCTTCATCCTTTCCATCCTCTGCGCCGGGTACGACCTGTTTATCAGCGCGGCAGCCAATATTTTCCAGCGCCGCCTTTTTGACGAGACGCTGCTGATGAGCGTGGTGGCCGTGGCCGCCTGCGTCATCGGCGAGGCCGGGGAGGGGGCCTCCGTGGTGATCCTCTTCCAGCTTGGGGAGCTGTTCCAGGGCTACGCCGTGGCCAAGGTTCGGCACAGCATAGAGGGGCTTATGGAAAACCGCTCCCCAGAGGCCAGCGCCGTTCTGGCGGACGTTCGCTCCGACAAGGGCCAAAGGGGCCGGACGGAAGAGTTTATCACCCAGTTTGCCCGGGTGTACACCCCGGTGGTGCTGGGCATTGCCGTGGCGATCGCCATTTTCTCCCCCCTGGTGCTTGACCTCACCGTGTCGGAGGGGATCCACCGGGCCTTGGTCATGCTGGTAATCGCCTGCCCCTGCGCCATCGTCATCTCCGTGCCGCTGACCTACTTCGCGGGCATCGGCGGGGCCACCCGCCAGGGAATCCTGTTTAAAAGCGCCTGCGCCATGGACGACGTGGCCCGCACCCAGGCGGTGGTCTTCGACAAGACCGGCGCCCTGGAGGGGGAGGGCCTGCGGGTCGTCTCCGTCAAAAGCGACAGAATGGACGCGGAGGTGCTTCTGCGTATCGCCGCCCATGCCTGCGCCTATTCCAGCAGCGTCTATGCCGAGGGCATTAAGGCGTCCTACCAGGGGGTCATCTACATCGAGCTGATTCAGAGCTTCCGCCAAGAGGAGGAGGGCTTTGGCATCACGGTGGAGGTGGACGGCGTCCGCATCACCCTGGGTCTGCTGGACTTTATGCGGGCCCAGGGGGCGGAGCCTGGCGCAGAGGCCCTGCCGGAGGAGGACTGTGTGTATCTGGCCGTGGACGGGCAGTACGCCGGGCGCATCCTGCTGGGCAGCGTGGCAAAGGCCGACGCCCAGGGGACGGTGACGGTGCTTTCCTGGGCCAAAAACCGCGAGATCGCCCTGATAACAGACGACAGCCGCGCCGCGTCAGAGAAATTTGCCCGCCAGGTGGGCATCGACGAGTTTTACCCCGACTGCCACCCCTCCGATAAGGTGGCCCTGGTGAAGGAGATCCAAAACCGCCAGGTGAAGCGGGGGACTCTCATGTTCGTGGGCGACGCGGAGACAGACGGGGACTGCATCCGCCAGGCGGACGTGGGGGTGTCCTTAAACGGCGCGGATTCCGACGCCGCCATCCAGGCCGCTGACGTGGTTATTATGGATAACGCCCCTTCCCGGGTGGTGACGGCCATGGAGGCCGCCCGGCACACCCGCTCCATCGTCTGGCAGAACATCGTCTTCGCCCTGGCCTTCAAGGTCGTCATTCTGGTGCTGGATATGTTCGGCTCCTGCCCCCTGTGGCTGGCCGTGTTTGCCGATGTGGGTGTGGCCCTTCTGGCCGTGCTGAACTCCCTCCGGGCCTTCCTGGTGAAGGACACAGTGCTGCCGGAGGAGAAATAAACGATAATATCAAAATATCAAGACAGCGGGAGCGGGCCTTGCTCCTTCCGCTGTCTTTTTCCATGCCTGTAAAAATAAGAAAATCTTAAAGTTTGTTCTCTTTATTCCTGACGCGAATTGTGGTAGTGTATGGGTATAAAGGAGTGAGACCATGTATACCGTTCTGATTTGCGACGATGACGAGGACATTCGCCGCGCCCTGGAGATTTATCTCACCGGCGGCGGTTATCGGGTTCTTTCCGCCGGGAACGGCTGGGAGACCCTGAAGCTGCTGGAGGCGGAGACCGTTCATCTCATCCTGCTGGATATTATGATGCCCGTCCTGGACGGCGCGGAGGTGCTGACCCTCCTGCGGGAAAAGAATAACAATGTGCCGGTCATCTTCCTGACCGCGAAGGGGGAGGACGACGATAAAATCGCCGGTCTGGAGCTGGGGGCGGACGACTACATCACCAAGCCCTTCAACGCCAGGGAGGTGCTGGCCCGGGTCAAGGCGCTGCTGCGGCGGTATTCCGCCCTGGGGGGCATTACCCCGTCCAGTCCCTCGGTTCTCAGTCTGGGGGGCATTGCGCTGGACGACGACAGCAAAACCGTCTCCTGCGACGGGGAGCCGGTTCCCGTCACCCCCAAGGAGTACGACATCCTGAAATTTTTCATGGAGCATCCCGGCAAGGTGTTTTCCAGCCGGGAGATATACCGCAGCGTGTGGCAGGATACCCCCATGGGTACAGAGAACACCGTGGCCGTACATATCCGCCACCTGCGGGAGAAGCTGGAAATCGACCCTGCCAACCCCCGGCACTTAAAAGTCGTGTGGGGCAAGGGCTACAAGTTTGAGTGAACGGGGGAGACGGGATGAAAGACTTTTGCCAAAAACGCTGGGCCAGAACCCTGGCCCTGGTGCTGTTCTGTCTGCTTGTCCCGGTCAGCTTCGCCTGCGGCTTTCTGTATAACTATGGCTTACAGGACGGCTGGTACGGCGGAACAGACGGCTTTGAGGACAGCACCCTCTGCCGGAGCTATATCCAGGACTGCCTGGACTATGTGGCGGAAAACCTGCTGTGGCTGGGCGACCCCACCGACACCACCCTGGGGGAATATGGTGGGAGCGCCTTTTCCTACACCATCACACAGCTCAGCACCGGCCTGGTGACGGCGGATACCACCACCGCAAGCTCCGTCTATGTGATGGACTACGGCGACAGCAGCTATGGGGAGGCTGCGGTCATTGACCTGACCGGGGATGTCATAGCCGTCCCGGATTACGACACGGCGGCGTCCGAGGACAGCGCCAGCGCCAGCGACGCCGCAGCCTATGAATACGCGTCTGAATATTCCGAATCCGAATATGTGGAATGGGCCGGGGCGGAGGCCGTGTATTACGGGGATGACGGGACGGTATATTACCTGTATTACGAGGAGACCAGCTATATCATATCCGGCTATGTAAACCTGCCCGTGGAGCCATATGACGGCTGCTATGGGGAGTATCTCACCTTTACCCGCCTGTACGCGGGCCGGGACTACTACCTGGCCCTGTGCGTGGGCTGCGGGGCCATGGCCCTTCTGCTGCTGGCCTTTGCCATGGCGGGGGCCATCCTGGCCGGGAAAAACGGGCGGAAGCCCCTCCGGCTCCTGCGCCTGCCCTTTGAGCCGCTGGCGCTGGGGCTGTATCTGTGCGCCCTCCTGCTGTGGAATGGGGCGTGGGATTTGGCCTTCGACCTGGGTTTTAAGACGGTAGGACTATATATTCCTTTCTCCCTCTTTAAGAGTACGCTCCTGGTGACAGCCGCCGGGCTGGTCGGCTATATCCTGACCGTGCAGATCGCCGCCGGGCAGTTTGTGAAAAGCCTGCTCCTCCGCCGTCTGGCGGGAAAGCTGCCAATGCGAATCATCCTGCGGGTGCTGATTGCGGCGGTTCTAGGGGTGCAGTGCGGTTTTGGATTGTTTGTGTTCTACACAGATGGGTCGTTGGCCCTGTTTTACCTGTCTTGGCTTTTGCTGGCGGTGGATGTGCTGCTGCTGGCCGGATTCATCCGCTGGTGCCGGGAGGAGAAGTCTGTCCGTGAGGCGTCCAGGGCGCTGGCGGACGGCAATCTCTCCTATAAGGTGGACACCCGCAGGCTGCACCTGACCTGGAAATCCCTGGGAAATGATTTGAACAGCCTGGGGGACGGCATGGCCCTGGCCGTGGAGGAGCGTATGCGAAGCGAGCGGATGAAGACCGAGCTGATCACCAACGTCAGCCACGACCTGAAAACGCCCCTGACCTCCATCATCAACTATATAGACCTCCTGAAGGACGAGAGCCTGCCGGTGGAGCAGCGCCGGGAATATATTGACGTGCTGGAGCGGCAGAGCGCCAAGCTGAAAAAGCTGACGGAGGACGTGGTGGAGGCGTCCAAGGCCGTCAGCGGCGCGATGGAGGTGAATTGGGAGGAGCTGGACGCAACAGAGCTGCTGGAGCAGTCCGTGGGGGAGTACAGCGAGCGGCTGCGGGAGGCGCAAATCGAGCCGGTCATCCATATGCCGCCGGAAAGCGTCCTCCTTCTGGCGGACGGGCGGCTCCTGTGCCGGGTGCTGGATAACTTGATTACCAACATCCTGAAATATGCCCAGCCGGGAACACGGGCCTATTTTGACCTGTCCGCAGACCAGGGGCGGGTGGAGATTGCCATCAAAAACATCTCCAAAGCCTCGCTGGATATCCCGGCGGAGGAGCTGATGGAGCGCTTTGTCCGGGGGGACAGCTCCCGCAGCAGCGAGGGTTCCGGCCTGGGCCTGTCCATTGCCCTGAGCCTTACCAAGCTGATGGGCGGCGAGCTGGAGCTGATTCTGGACGGCGACCTGTTCAAGGCCCTCATCACCTTTACCAGCGCCAATATGCCGAAAAGGGAGGAAAAGCCGCTCCTGGCGGCATCAGCGCAGGACTAATATTTATTCTGTTATATACGAGGGAGGATAAGGGAAAATGAATAAATCAATCAAAATCAAGCCGTTATACCTGGCGATTCTTTTGGCTATATTCATTGCTGTCTGTATAATTATCGGCATAAAAATGAATGCTGGCGGGGACGTCAGCCAGGTGAACACCTGGTTTACCGTCACAGACGACCACAGCGCGAAGGACATCGAAGCCGCCATGCGAGCAGTCAGGCGGTTCTTCCGCGCAGAGTACACCGGCTGCACCCTGACCGACCTCTGGTACGAGGGGGAGGCCATGTCCGCCGCCGAGGATTCCTGGGCCGACCAATACGACAGCCGGGACGCCATCGTGCTGCTGTCCTCCCTCCAAACAGACGACCTGGGCAGCGACAGCAGCCTGGAGCAAAACAGGGTGTACACGAACTATCAGTGGATCCTGGTGAAAAATCCCCTGGGCCAATGGAGCTTAAAAACCTGGGGATACGGCTAAAAATGTGATACAATAGAAGCACCCGGCCAGGGGGTGGGAATGGAGGAAATGAGGTGCGCGGCGTATGAACAGGGACGAGCGTCTGTCAAGGCAGATAGATTTTATTTTGGAGCTGGACAAGGAGAAAAATGTGTTTCGCCAGACCCATCTGTCCGGCCAGGGCCGGAACGAGAACGACGCGGAACACGCCTGGCACATGGCGGTGATGGCCTATGTGCTGCGGGAATACGCAAACGAGCCGGTGGACATTGGCCGGGTCATGCTGATGTGCCTGATCCACGATGTGGTGGAGATCGACGCGGGGGACACCTACGCCTATGACACGGCGGGCCTCGCCACCCAGCAGGCCCGGGAGGCGGCGGCCAGGGAGCGGATTTACGGCCTGCTGCCGGAGGATTTGGGGGCGGAGCTGGCGGCGGTGTTCGACGAGTTTGAGGCGGACGAGACCCCGGAGGCCCATTTCGCCCACGCCATGGATAATTTCCAGCCCCTGCTCTTAAACCACAGCAACAACGGCGGGGACTGGCGCGCCCACGGCGTCACCGCCGCCCAGGTCTATGGCCGCCAGGAGCGGACAAAGGCCGGTTCCCAAAGGCTTTACGACGTGACCTGTGATATTTTGCGGGAGAACATCGAAAAGGGAAACATCAAGCCCTGACCACAGCAAAACCGCGCCGGAGGAAGTGTCCGGCGCGGCTTGCGGTTTCATTATAAAATTAAAAGCTTGGCCCGCCCATGCCACCGGGGCCGCCCATGCCACCCATGCCGAAGCCGCCGGAGGAGTTGACGACGGTGGTACTGGTGAAGTCCAGGGCGGTAGATTCCGTGCCGTAGGTCACGGTGTACACATGGCCCACGGTCATGTCCGGGTGGGAGAGAATCAGGCAGGAGAAGGTGTCCTCCATGACGGCGGAGGCAATCACGCTGCCGTCCTCGTCCAGGATGGTCACTTCCGTTCCGGCAGCCTGGGTGTTGGTGGCCAGAACGGCGGCGCATTGGGTGGAGCTGGCGGAAAGGCTCTCCTGCATCATAGAGGAGCCTCCGGCTATCACAATGCCGCCGGTGATGACGAGCTCCCCGCCGCCGTAGTCGATGGCTCCCTCCTGGGTGCTGCCGTTGGTGGAGATAATCAGGGTTCCGCCGTCGATATACACGCTGCCGTTGGAATCCAGGCCGTCGCCCACGTTGCTGGCGGTGCCGGTGACGACCAGCTTCACGCTGCCCCCAGTCTGCCGGTAATAGGTGATGTCCGAGCCGCTGACGGAGTCGGTGGAGCTGTCCTCCGCCTCGCCGCTGGCCTCCCCGGAGGCGCCGCCGAAGCCGCCCATCCCCATGGTCTCCGGGCCGTTGGCGTTAATGCCGTCGTTGACGGAGCGGATGTCAATCTCGCCCCCGTGTATCTCGATGGCATAGGCCTCCAGCCCCTCGAAGCAGTCGGAGATGGCAATGGTTCCGTCGTTTATCACCAGCATATCATCCGCGTGGACGGCGTCGTCGCTGGAGCATATGGCGATAGCTCCGCCGCTGATGGTGCAAAGCCCGGCGCAGTGGATGCTGTCGTCGGCGTTATTCAGGTCGAACACGCCCCCGGAAATGGCGATATCCCCGTCGCTTTTCAGGCCCTTGGCGCTTACATCGGAGGCGGTCTCCGCTTCGCCGCTGGCCTCCCCGGAGGGGCCGCCCATGCCGAAGCTCTCCCCGGCGTGATTGATGGCGTCCCCGCCGCCGCCCCCGGTGGTAATCTGGAAATCGCCCCCGGTGACAGTCAGAAGGGTCTCCGCCTGGATGCCGTCGCACCCGGCGTCTATGACGAGATGCCCGGCGCTGACCGCAACATTTGCCCCCCGGATGCCGTCGTCTGTGGAGAGAATGGAAATGTCCCCGCCGGTGACGGTTATGGTTCCCTCGCTGTCCATGCCCCGCTCCCCGGCGCTGATGGAAAGGCTGCCGCCGGACAGGAGAATGTCTCCCGCCGTCAGCCGCCCGGCCTGGGCGCAAAGGCCGTCCCCGCCGCACTGCACGGTTATATTTCCGCCGGAAACGGTCAGCAGACCTGCGGATTTCAGCCCGTGGTTGGCGGATGTGACGGCAAGCTGCCCCCCGGCCACAGTGAGGGCAGACTTGCACTGTATGCCGTTGTTGGCTCCGGCGGTGACGGTCAGGCTGCCCTGCCCGTCAATGGTCAGGTTGCCCCTGGAATACAGGGCGGCGGAGGCGGCGCTGTTTGCTGCGGAGGCCCCGTCAGAGAGGGTGTTTTCCGTCCCCGCCTCCAGGGTCAGCAGCACGTCGGCCTCGGAGCGTATCTCCATGGCGCAGTCCCCCGGCTGGGCGGCGGTGACGCTGACCCCGGCCAGGATCAGCTCCACCGGGCCGTCCGCGTCCACGATGACCTGCCCGGTCAGGGTGCCGGTGAGCCGGTATGTCCCGGCGCTCTCGATGGTGACGACGCCCTTCGCCCAGGAGACGCCCTCCGGCACCGTGGCTGTGGTTTCCGCCAGCACAATGTCCTCCTCCGCCAGGGCGAGGCTTTGGGCCGTCAGGACGACCGCGTCCTGCATTGCGGCGGCTTCTGGGGCGGCGGTCTCCTCCGCTGGGAGGCTGCCCTGCTGGGAGCAGCCTCCCAGCAGGGCCAGTGCCAGGGTCAGGGGGAGCAGATAATGTTTCTTCATTGGGTTTGTCCTCGCTTCTTCGTATAACAGCTTATAATATAATGCCTCGCTTTGGCCCTGTCAATAAAATTTCATTCAAATTAGGTATTGTTTTTTTGGGGAAGTGTGCTATAATGAAATGTGTCATTTTTTTGTCACCAAAAATGTGACAGGAAAGTACTGAAAGGAGAGACCAATTTATGAAGAAAATCAGACTTTTAGCGCTGATTTTGGCCCTGTGTATGCTGATGAGCGTGAGTGCTTTCGCCTCCGGCGATATGCCGGACACCTCCATGGGCGGCAGCGCCACCAGCGCCCCGCCGGACAACTCCACCAAGGCGGTGGATGTCCTGGGTACCCGCGCCGCCCTGTACATTGAGTATGGGGAGGACGGCTATACCGTCAGCCAGAACGTCACCGATTCCTACGAGGTAGAGCTGCAGGAGGACATTGCCACTCCTGAGGTGGGCGAGACCTACACCCTGGGCGGCATCTACATCTACTGCGGCGCAGAGGATTGGGACGAGGAAGAGGCTGTCGGCAACAGCGGCGTTGTAATCAACCAGCTCACCGATGAGACCACCCCGGTGGTTCTCGGCGGCGAGGAGGACTATTACGAGGCCCCCGACGGCGAGAGCTATAACTCCGTCATCGTCATGGAGATTGACGAGGACGAGGAGCTGGCCAGCGGCGCTACAGAAACCGCCCCCGGCGTGGCCCTGGCCTTCAACGGCTCCGCCATCGAGCTGAAGAACGTCTATGTGGAGTCCAACGGCACCGGGCGTCCCAGTGTTCACATCCCCTCCACCACCCGTGACTCCAACGCCACCCAGCTTCCCGACCTGATTTGCGTGGACAGCATGTTTGTGAACCACTCCACCCGCGCCCTGCTTCTGATGGGCGGCGACGTGTGGTTCCTCAATTCCACCGTCCTGACGAACTCCTGGGGCGGCCTGAGCTATGACAACACCTCCACCACCATGTATGTGGTCAACTCCGATGTAGAGAACATCGGCACCGGCGGCTATGCCATCTATGACGCTGCGGGCTGCACCGCCTTTGTGTATGGCAGCCGCGTTGTGGCCGGCAACACCGGCATCACTGTCTGCCGGACGGCTGTTCTGACCGTGGACTCCCTGGAGAACGCGGACGAGACCGCCACCGACCCCTATGACGGCGAGGCCGACCTGATGGAGGCTTCCGCCACCGCGGACGGCACCACCGAGCTGATTGCCCATGACTATGCCATCAAGATCCACGCGGATATGGCCGGGGCCGACTCCGTGGCCGAGGCGTATCTGTATAACTCCTACATCTCCACCCTGGACGAGGATGTTCAGTTTGCCGACGGCACCACCTATGAGGACTGGGACGACGGCGAAAGCACCGGCATCAGCGACCTGATCAGCGAGTATCAGAGCGGTGCGCTGGTGTTCATTGCCAGCCACAACGGCAAGGTGGTTATTGACAACTGCGAGCTTGCCAGCCGCACCGGCATTCTGGTTCACTCCATGTTCACCTATGACTCCATGGCCTCCGGCATCTATCCTGTGGACGGCACCGAGTACGTGGGCGACGAGGTGGTTCTGGCGAACCTGACCGCCGAGGGCGACATCCTCCACGAGGATTATATGCGGAAGATGGTTCTGTCCCTGGAGAACGCGGACCTGACCGGCGCTGTGGTGGGTACCACCCTGGCCGCCTGGAACGCTTACTGGACAGAGGCCGCCGAGGCCCTGCCCGAGGACGAGCTGGAGGAGGCCACCGATGAGCTGACCGCCATGGAGGCCACCCTGAAACAGGCCATCTACAACGACACCTATGAGACGGTTTGGGGCGTTCGCATGAGCATGGACGCGGATTCCGTCTGGACTGTTACCGGCGACTCCAACCTCTACAGCTTCACCCTGGAGGAGGGCGCTGTGGTGCAGGCCCCGGAGGGCAAGAGCCTTGCCATCTATGTGGACTGCGGCATGAGCAACGATGAGCTGACCTACGACATCACCACCGGCACCCAGATCGACGCCTTTGAGGCGGGTGTGGAATACACCGGCGTTGTGATCCTGGTGGAGGACGGCGCGGACGAGGCTGCCGCCGAGGGCGAGAGTGTTCTGACCGTTTCCGTCAGCGACCTGCTGACCGCCATCGGCGCGGAGGTCTCCTATGACGCGGAAACCAGCACCCTGACCATCGTGGATCCCACCGGCGTTGTGGCCGCTCTGCTGGGAGACGTTATCCAGTAAGGGATTCGTGAGACTTAGAGAAAAAACCTAAAATACAGCGCAGCGTCCCGTTTCTCTTCTGGAGCGGGGCGCTGTCGCGGTGCATTGCAGCGGATGAGATATAGATTTTTACGGATTGGATTTGTGTTAATCGTGCTGACCGTACTGCTGTCCGGGATGCGCTCCTCCCTGTCCCTTCGGGATGAGGAGACGGTGATGGCCCGGGCAGCGGCGGCCCAGGAGGCGGAGAACGCTGCGGCGGTCTCCGCTGCCGTCGTGTCTGCGGCTACTGTTACCCCAGCGGATGCGGCGGAGCCAACAGCTACGGCGGAGCCGACGCCCACAGCGACCCCGACAGCTACAGCGGAGCCAACGCCTACAGCGACCCCGACAGCTACAGCGGAGCCAACATCGACGGCAGCCCCAACGGAAGGGGCGGAACCCGCCGTGACGCCGGTCTCTCAAATTTCCCTGTCTGTGGCGGAGCAGACGGAGCATCCCGCGCTGATGAGCCTGGAGGCGGACGGATTGTTCCATGGGGAAAACTGCATGACCAGGGGCCAGTTCTGTCTGCTGCTGGCCGCCCTGCTGGATCATCTGCCGGAGGGGACGGACTGCCCCTACCCGGACGTTTCCCAGGAGAGCGGGGCGTACAGCGCCATTGCGAGCCTGTACATGGCGGGCCTTCTGACGGAGGCGGCGGGGGAGAGCTTTTCTCCCGGCCGGTACGTCCAAAGAGAGTGGGCCGCAGACATCCTGACGCGGCTGGCATCCTGCCTTTCAGGGGCGGAGCAGACCCGCGTGGAGGCGCTGGGGTCGGCGGTGGCCTCCGGCACCACCAGCGAGAGCGGCGCGGCGGATAGCGGGAACGAGCTGCTTCGCCGGGATGAGATCGCGGTCATTCTGGTGCGGCTGGCCGGTCGGGACGAGAACCTTGATGAGGACGCCTTATTCTTCACCGGGAACATTCCGGCGGATATGGACATGGATAGCTGGGCCTGGGCCTATGTCACGGACGCCCTGACCGAGGGAGCTGTGGAGACGGCGGAGCCGGGGGTTCATCGGGTGTACGGCTGGCTCTATGCCGCCTGGGACGACGGCACCATCATGCGGGATATGGATTACGGCGTGTGGACCTTCGGCCTGGACGGGCGGTACACCACCGGCAATGAGGAGCTGGATGAGTATCTGGCCCAGGCGCTGGAGGAGAGCGGCGCCAACGATTTGCCGGAGCGGGAGGAGGCCCTGGCGGCGGTTTACCTCTACGTCAAGGAGAATTTTGAGTACCTGGTTATGGCCGAGGATATGACGTCGGAGGACGTGGGAACCACCGGCTGGGAATACGCCAGGGCCTTGCGCTTTTTCCAAAACGGCGGCGGCACCTGCTACGGCTACGCGGCCACCTTCGGCATCCTGGCCCGCCTCTTGGGGGAGACGGCCTACATTGTGGCCGGGCAGGTCAACCAGTTCTACGGCGCTCATAGCTGGGTCGTCATCCCGGAGGACGGGATAGACTGGATCTATGATGTGGAGCTGGAGGACACCCGCTCGGAACGGCACGGGGAGCTGGAGCTGTTTCATATTCAAAACTATATGATATATAACTATTGGTATGAGCCGGATTGGTGAGACTTAAAAGCATGGTAAAAGCGTATATTTTAGATTGGAGAGGCGTCTCGCTGCCGGAGAACGCCATGGCCCTGCTGCCTGCCTGGCGGCGGGAGCGGGCGGCGGAGCTGCGCCGTCCGGCGGCCAGGGAGGAGAGCGTGTGGACGGGCCTGCTGTGGCGCTGGGCCATGGAGAAAAGCGGCTTCGACCCGGATATGCCAATTTCCGTTCTCCCGGCGGGAAAGCCGGTGGCGGCGGATGGGACGGTGTTTTTCAGTCTGTCCAATTCCGGGCCGCTGGCGCTGTGCGCCGTTGGAAATGAGCTGATGGGGGCGGATGTGCAGCAGGCGCGGCCTGTGAATCTCACCATTGCCAGGCGATTCCACCCAGAGGAGCAGGCGTGGCTGGCCGCGCAGCCCGAAGGGGAGCGGGAGCTGGCCTTTTTCCGTGTCTGGACGCGGAAAGAGGCGTGGGTCAAGGCGGCCAGTAATGAGGAATTTCTTTCACTTTCCCAACAAAATGTAATAAAACCCTTGCAGGATTGGGGGTTTATGGATTATAATGTAATTGTAAAGAATGTGTCAAGTCAGTACCTGGCCGCCCTTTGCAGCCAGGGGGAGGCGCTCCCTGCCGCCCTGACACAAATCCAGCCCGAGGCGCTGCTGACTGTCCTTGGGAGAGAAAAAGAGGAAAGCCCACTTTGAAAGGAGATCGAATGAAACGAATTTTAAGCCTGCTTCTGGTGTTTTGCCTGGCTTTTGTCTGGCTGTGCCGGCTGCCGCCTCCTCCGAGGAGGCAGGAAGCGCCATAGACGCTTCTGAAGAGACACCCAGTGACGAAATGGTCATTGGCTACCAGGCCTATGAGCCGGTAGAGGAGCTGGACATTGACCTGGAGGGCCTCTACACCGGGGAGGACTACGGCGAGAGCCTTGGGGATGTCACCGTGGCCGCCGGGGAGACCTGGACGGTGGAGGATAGCTGCGTGGTGGATTCCCTTGAGATCGAGGACGGGGCCACCGTGGAGGCAGACTTCCCTGTAATCGTGTTCTTCTCGGAGAGCAGCACGGTGGAAAACGGCCAGGTCATGGGGAACGTTCAGTTCGTCAGCGATTATGACGAGGTGGTGGCTATTGTCCACACCAATGATACCCATGGCTTTTTGACCACCGAGCCTTATGTGAAGGGCCTGAAGACCCAGTTGGAGCAGTCCGGCAATTACAGCCTGGTTTTGGCCGTCAGCGGCGGCGACCTGTATGCCGGCGGCTACGCGGCGGCCCATGTGTATGAGGGCGAGTATATCCCCTATATCATGGCAATGATTTATGACTACTACACCTGGGGCAATAACGACGGCGGTATCACCGACCAGGGCCTGGGTACATATTTCCTGTCCATCCTGAGCCAGGAGAGCGGCCTGACCCCGCTGCTGGCGAACCAGAACGCCTCGGAGGACATCGACATGGTTGCCTACGCGGAGAGCTATGAGCCTGCGGTAGGCGCAGAGGAATTTGTGGATTTGTATTCCGATATTCTGTCCCTGAACGAGGACGGCACCATTGATTACAGCGCCATCGACCTGGAGAGCTATAACCTCTCCGCCGGGGACAACGCCCTGGACGACGGCGTGATTGTGGAGACCGCGAACGGCACCCTGATCGGCCTGTTCGGGGAGTCCACCCAGGGCGGCTCCATTACCGACGCTTATTTCGCCGGTGGCCAGTCCACCATCACCGTGGCCCAGAACGCCACAGACGCCCTGCTGGCGGACGGTGCCAGCGCGGTGGTTATGGTCTGCCACACCGGCTGGATGGGAGCCGACTCCACGGAGGCCAGCTCCAACGACACAAACTCCGCCCAGGTGGCCCTGAAGACCACGGGCATCGATGCCATCATCGACGCCCACACCCACTCCGTTATTAACGAGGGCGAGGGCTGGCTGTTCGATGATTCCGAGTCCGACACCATTGTGAACCAGGCCAACTGCAAGGGCGAGGCCATCGGCGTGCTGTATCTCTATTTGAAGGACGGCCAGGTGGTAGCCAAGGACAGCGAGAACCTGACCACCAACGACGACGGCGAGTGGGAAGGCATCCAGCCGGACGAGGAGGTTCAGGCTGCGGTTGACCGTTGCTATGGCCGCCTGGAGGCGGACGGCTACACCAAGGTGTACGCCACCACAGAGTATTTCCTGAACGGCGAGCGCATCAGCTCCGGCGACGTGGGCGGCGGTGTCCGCGCCAACGAGACGAACCTGGGCGACCTGGTGGCCGACGGCATCCTCTACACCGCGCAGCAGCTTTGGGAGGGGGATGAAATCTCCATCGCCCTGTATCCCGGCTTCTGGGTGCGCGCCTCTGTTGCGGCGGGGGACATCACGCTGGTGGACGCCCTGTCTGTGTTTGCGAACCCCTTGAAGATTTATTACGCCGAGTACACGGCGGAGGAGCTTGTCAGCCTGATGAACACCTCCTGCTCCAAAATCGGGGAGGAGAACAACAATATGTATCAGGTGGCGGGCCTGACCTGCACCTATGACCCGGACACGTTTGAGGTAACAACCCTGACCGTTGGGGACGAGCTGATTTACGACCACGGGGAATACCTGGTGGACGAGGACTGGACGGTGGGCTGCGCCGCAGAGGTTGGCGGCGGCGACATGACCGTGCCGGAGGGTACGGAGATCGTGGCCTCCAATTCCGAAATGGCCCAGCTCTGGTGCGAGTTCCTTGAAAATGGGGAGTACACCATCTATCCCGATGAGGTAGCCCCCGCTGGCCGCGTGACCCCGGCTGCGTAAAACATCATAGCATATAAGAAGGCCCCGGCGGGAATTTCCCGCCGGGGTTGTTTTTCGGTTGGATGCTGACTGCGGTCAAGATTATTGGTCGAACTTGCCGCGGGGAGTGTAGGTCGTGTGCAGCAGCTCGTGGGATTTGTGGCCGCAGGGTTCGCCCAGATAGTTTTCATACAGGGCGATAATGTCCGGGTTCTCGTGGGACTTTCTCACCTGCTTGCCCTCGTCCTCGATATAGAGGGCCTGCATACGGCGCTCCCTGTAGTCGGCCACATGGCCCAGGGTGCGGGGCTGGCCGCCGCCGTTGATGCAGCCGCCGGGGCAGCCCATGACCTCGATGAAGTGGTAGGGGCTTTCGCCGTTTTTGACCTGCTCCATCAGCACGTCCGCGTTTTTCAGGCCGCTGGTGACGGCAATGCGGGCGGTAACGCCTTCCAGGAAGGAGTACTCCGGCTTCACGTTCTCGAAGGTGAGGGAGGCCTCCTTGATTTTCTCCAGGCCCATGATGGGCTTGAGGTGCAGGTTCTCGCCGGGCATTTCCCGGCCTGTCACCAGCTCATATACCGTGCGGAGGGCAGCCTCCATCACGCCGCCGGTGACGCCGAATATATCCGCCGCGCCGGAGGAGAAGCCCAGGGGCGCGTCAAACTTGCCGTCCGGCAGGTTGGGGAAATCAATGCCCATGGTGCGGATCATGCGGGTCAGCTCGCGGGTGGTGATGACGGCGTCCACGTTGGGATAGCCGCCGTTTTGCATTTCAGGCCGCTGAATCTCGTATTTCTTTGCCGTGCAGGGCATGACGGAGACCACATAGATGTCCTTGGGGTCAACGCCCAGCTTCTCGGCGTAATAGCTCTTGATGACCGCGCCCATCATAGTGTGGGGACTCTTGCAGGTGGACAGGTGGTCAAGCTCGCCGGGGAAGGCGTGTTCGCAGTGCTTGATCCAGCCGGGGGAGCAGGAGGTTATCATGGGCAGCACCGCGCCCTCCCCGGTCAGGGCGGCCTTCAGCCGCTGGAGCAGCTCTGTACCCTCCTCCATAATGGTCAGGTCGGCGGCGAAGTTTGTGTCAAACACGCCGTCAAAGCCCAGGTCGTGCAGGGCGGTTGCCAGCTTGCCGGTGACGGGCTGGCCCACGGGCATATGGAAGTCCTCGCCCAAGGCGGCGCGGACGGCGGGGGCCACCTGGACGATGACCCGCTTGTCGGGGTTCGTCAGGGCGTTCCAGACCCGCTCTGTACCGTCTGTCTCCGTCAGGGCGGCGGTGGGGCAGACCAGGGTGCATTGACCGCACATGGCACAGTCCGTGCTTTCCAGCGGGGCGCAGGTGGCGGGGGCGATAACGGTGTTGAAGCCCCGGTTCTGGGCGTAGATAACGCCAACGCCCTGCACGTCATGGCAGACGGTGACGCACCGGCGGCACAGAATGCACTTGGCGGAATTGCGGGCGATAGACGGGGAAATGTCCACACGGGCAGGGGTCTTTTTGCCCTTGATGTGGGTCTCCTGGATGCCCAGGGTGTTGCCGAGGATTTGCAGCTCGCAGTTTTGGTTCCTGGAGCAGAAGGTGCAGTCCTGGGGGTGGTTGGAAATCAGCAGGTCATAGATGATCTTCCGGGCCAGGCGAACCCGCTCGGTGCTGGTGTGTACCACCATGCCGTCTGTGGCCTTCACGATGCAGGAGGCCATCAGGTTTTTCATGCCCTCTATCTCCACCACGCAGATACGGCAGGAGCCGTTGGTGTGGATACCGGGGAGACGGCACAGGTGGGGAATGTCTATACCGGCCAGCTTCGCGGCCTCCATGACCGTGGAGCCGTCGGGGGCGGAAACGTGCTTTCCGTTAATTGTCAGTTCAACCATTTTACTACCTCCCTCAGTTTAGCACGATGGCGTCAAAGCGGCAGTTCTGCTTGCAGGTGCCGCACTTGATGCAGGCAGACGCGTCAATGACGTGGGGCTGGCCCTTTTCGCCGGAAATGGCGTCCACAGGGCAGTTCCGGGCGCAGAGCGTGCAGCCCCGGCACTTGTCGCTGTCGATGGTGTAGGTGAACAGGGCCGTACACACATGGGCCGGGCATTTCTTGTCCCGCACATGGGCGATATACTCGTCCTTGAAGTATTTCAGCGTGGTCAGCACCGGGTTCGGGGAGGTCTGACCCAGGGCGCACATGGCCGTCTGGCTGATGGTGCGGGCCAAAATCTCCAGGTTGTCCAGATCCTCCATCTCGCCCTGGCCGCTGGTTATTTTTTCCAGCAGCTCCAGCATACGGGTGGTGCCGTCCCGGCAGGGGACGCAGTGGCCGCAGCTCTCGTCCTTGACGAAATCCACGAAGTAGCGGGCGGTGTCCACTAGGCAGGTGTTCTCGTCCATGGCGATCAGACCGCCGGAACCCATAATGGCCCCGGCCTGGGTCAGAGACTCGTAGTCCACCGACACATCCAGATGCTCCTGAGTAAGGCAGCCGCCGGAGGGGCCGCCGGTCTGCACGGCCTTGAAGGCTTTGCCGTCCTTCATGCCGCCGCCGATTTTAAAGATGATGTCCCGCAGGGGGATGCCCATGGGGATTTCAATAATGCCGGAGTTCACCAGGTCGCCAGCCAGGGCAAAGACCTTGGTACCCTTGGAGCGGCCCACGCCGTAGGAGGCGTATTTCTCTGCGCCCATGTTGATGATGGCGGGGACGTTTGCCAGGGTCTCCACGTTGTTGATGGTGGTGGGGCAGCCCCACAGGCCGCTCTGGAAGGGGAAGGGAGGCTTCTGCCGCGGCTCGCCCCGATGGCCCTCGATGGAGTTTATCAGCGCCGTCTCCTCGCCGCAGACGAAGGCGCCCGCGCCGATGCGGATTTCGATGTCGAAGTTGAAGTCGCTGCCCAGGATATGCTCGCCCAGCAGGCCGGTGTCTCTGGCCTGCTGAATGGCCTCGGTGAGACGCTCCACCGCCAGGGGATATTCCGCCCGAACATAGACATAGCCCTTGTTGGCGCCGATGCAGTAGCCGCCGATGAGCAGGGCCTCTACGATGCTGTGGGGGTCGCCCTCCAGGATGCTTCTGTCCATGAACGCGCCGGGGTCGCCCTCGTCCGCGTTGCAGATGATGTATTTCTGCCACTCCGGCTGGTCAAAGCCGGATTTCCACTTGGTGCCGGTGGGGAAGCCCGCGCCGCCGCGGCCACGCAGGCCGGAGTCGGTGATTTCCTGGATGGTGCGCTCCCGGCCATACTCGTTCAGCACCTTTGCCAGGGCAAAATATCCGTCGTGGCCTATGTAGTCCTCAATGGAGGAGTAGTCGATGCGCCCCACGTTCCGCAGAGCAATCTTCACCTGGGTGGAGAAGAAAGGCAGATCCTTGGTGTAGGGGATGTATTCCCCGGTGGCGGTGTCCTGGTAGCAGTATTCCCGAATAACGTTGCCGCCGATCAGGTGCTTGTCCACGATCATCTTGATTTTTTCCGGGGTCAGGTTTCCATAGAATACCCCCTCCGGGTCAACGATCATGCAGGGTCCCTGGGCGCACAGGCCCACGCAGCCGGTGACGACCAGCCGCACCTCCTGAGAGAGGCCCCGAAGGGTGATGGCCTTTTTCAGCGCCTGCACAATGGCGTCGCTGTTGGAGGAATTGCACCCCGCGCCGCCGCAGACGTAAACCGTGTGGCGGTAGCCGGTGGTGCTGTCCAGGAAGGACTGGCGCAGTTCTTTCAGATCCTCAACGGTGCTGAGCTTGAGAGTGTAAATAGACATCAGACGCCCTCCTCCTCATCCTTTTTGTACCAGCTTTCGATAATACCGGCCAAATCGTCCGGCTTTACCTGGGGGTAGATGGTGGTGTCAATGACCATGGCGGGGGCCAGGCCGCAGGCGCCGATGCACCTTGCCACCTCGAAGGTGAACATACCGTCCTTGGTGGTGTTCCCCACGGTGATGCCAAGCTGCTTTTGCAGAGCGTCCATAATGGACACGCCGCCCCGCACATAGCACGCCGTCCCCAGGCAGATGCGGATGGTGTGCTTGCCTCTTGGCTGGTCGGAGAAGAAGGAATAAAACGTCGTCACGCCGGATACCTCCGCAATGGGGATGTCCAGCTCCTCGGCCACGATGCGCTGCACCTCCAGCGGGAGATAGCCGTATACGCCCTGAACAGTATGCAGAGCCTGGATAAGAGCGCCCTGTTGGCCCTTATAGCTCGACAAAAGCTGACGCACACGGTTAAGCAGTGCCTGTTCCGATTCGGCGCATCCGATGGCACAGTTGGTTTCGTTGCTCATATTTGACCTCCTTTGATTCGGAATCATTCCACAAGGAAATTTTCCGTAAGCTGCCGAACATTGATGAATGAACGACTAAAGACCCTGACATTTGTATATATTGTACTACTAACAGCCAGAAAAGTGCAACAAAAGTTATAATAAAGACGGAAAATAGTAAACAAAAAATTATACTAAAGATTAGTAATATTGCTAGATTGTGAAATAGTTCATGCGAGAGTCAAAATCATACCGAAATCTGGCGGAGGAGCGTTAAAAATCTCTTGCGAAACAGGATGTAATCGACTATAATAATATTC
>JAJQFY010000066.1 GCA_021200935.1 Oscillospiraceae bacterium | reverse complement strand
GGGTTTGCGAGGACCGCTGGGCTTAGCTTACTATTCCTTCCATCGCCCTCGCTGCCATCTATCCAGCATTTTGATGCTGTTTGTCAAGGGCAGTGGGGGTGGTAGAAACGCAGCTTCCAATTCACGCATTTGGGGGTTGACTTTTAATAGTTAATCTTTCTTCGGCTCTTTTGGAGCCGAGGGAGCTGGAAAAGACGGCGCCCTTTCCAGCGGCTGAGATGGCAACAAGCATTTTCGCGTAGTCGGCCTTATGCTCCGCGCCCAGGAAGCGCAGCACGGCCTTGTCGCAGGATTTTTCCACATCCATCCGCAGCAGGCGGGCCATGAGCCATACGGCGGGGTTCCACCAATGCACGACCAGGGCGTAATGCCACAGATTATCCCGCCGCCTGGCGTGAATCCCCTCGTGGGTCAGGGCCATGTGCAATGCCTGGCCGGACAGGCCGGGGGTCAGCAGGATAACAGGGCGGAGGACGCCAAAGGTGAAGGGGCCGGTCTGGTTCGCCTCTGTGCTGACCCTGATGTGGGCGCATCTCCATGGCCCGGAACGGGGCAACTCGCTCTGCTCCACAGGTCTTGCCCTGCGAACATGCCGGAGCGTCTGCGTCCATCCCCACAGAAACCAAAGGAAAACGCAGGCGGCCCCTGTCAGGTAAGCTGCCGTGAGAATCCCTGTGGGGGAGGCACCCCCAGCGGACGCAATCGTCCCCAGCTCTGCCTGTGTAAGCTCCAGCCCGGAGGGGCTGGCTGCTGCCTGTCCCGCCAGAGCGGCCCCGGTCAGGGCTTCCGGCGCGGCGCTGAGACCCGCCAGCAGACGGGGCAGGTTATAGACCGACAGAACGCTCTGGGGAACCACGGGACTGAGCAGGCGAAACAGGCAAAGCCCCCACAGGCAAAGCCAGGTCTCCGGCGGGAAATACCCCTTCAGCAGACGGCGCAGCAGGGAAACGGCAGCAATCAGAACCGTACCCATCAGCGCGTTTTCCAGAAGCTGGGTCACGAGTCCTTCCCGTCCAGCCTGGCGATCAGATCCTTTAGCTGTTGGGCCTCCTCCGGGGAAAGCTGGTCGTCAAAGGCCAGCGCCGAGATAAACTGAGATTTTGAGCCGTGGAACAGCCGGGTGACAAGACTGTCTATCTCCCAGCGCTGCACCTCCTCCCGGCCAATCAGGGGCGTGCAGAGAAACCCCGGCTCACTGCGGGCAATGGCCCTTTTGTCCACCAGCTTTTTGATGACGGTGTAGGTGGTGTTCTTATTCCAACCGCAGGAGTCAGCCAAGCGCCTGACCAGCTCCGCCGCCGTCTGCGGGCCGTCGTCCCACAGCGGCTCCATTACTTTTAACTCCGAGTCAAACAACTGTTTCATGAAACAACCTCCCAATCCTCTGCCCGGGGCAGAAGCCAGCTAGACTATCGCGTTAGTCTAACCAGCTATAGACTACCACAATAGTCTGATATTGTCAACCCCATAAATATATTTATTGTGCCGGGGGCACAGGGCGCATAATGGGGATGGCCTTTGTCAAGGGTAAATTAAATAATTTATTAAACTGCCCATTCCCGCGTCAAACAGGAATGGGCAGTTGGTATTTTGCGTTTTTACTGTCTCAAATATGATTCGCCACCCCATAGGCATCCCAGACGGCTTGGTGGACGTTTTTGAACTGGCGGCAGTCGCCTATGGCGTATATCTCGTCGGCGTCCTGCATTTGGGAGAACAGGGTGTCGTCGCTTTTGAAGCCTACGGCCAGGATGACGGTGTCGGCCTCCAGCTCCTGCTCCTCATTTGTATCCAGGTTTTTGATGACAAGGCCCTTTTCCGTGGTCTTGACCGCCGTGGTCTTGGTATAGACATGGCAGCCGTGGAAGGGGATGAGCCGCTCCAGCATCTCCGAATTGGCGGAGCAGAGGGGCGCGTTGATAGCCAGCAGCTTGTCCAGAGCCTCCACCACAGAGACATCCTTTTTCAAATCCTTACGCAGCCACAGGGCCAGCTCACAGCCCACCATGCCGCCGCCGATGACGACGATCTTCTCCCCCAGGCCCTCGCCCTTGCTGCGGAGGGCTGTTTTCGCGTCGATGACGGTGGTATCGCTCCCCAGGTTAAACATCTTGGGCAGCGCGCCTGTGGCAACGATCAGAGCGTCATGCTCCATACTCTCCAGGGTTTCCCTGGTCAGCTCGGTGTTCATGTGAATCTCCACATGGAGCTGCTCCAGGGTGTGGATATACCAGGCGATCAGGGCCAGGTCGTCCTCCTTGAAGCTGGGAACCCCGGCCTCGGCCAGGGAGCCGCCCAGCTTGCCAGTGCGCTCGTATATCACCGGCTCATGACCACGGATAGCCAGCACGCGGGCCGCTTCCATACCGGCCACGCCGCCGCCTACGATGACCACCTTTTTCTTTTTCAGAATGGGATTATAGGCGAAAAACCGCTCTCTGGCGCACTGGGGATTCACGGCGCAGTTGACCATGGAGAAGTTTTGGATGCGTCCCATGCACCCCTCCTGGCAGCCGATGCAGGGGCGGATATCCGCCTGCTTTCCG
The DNA here is from genome assembly GCA_021200935.1 of Oscillospiraceae bacterium. Taxonomy (GTDB): domain Bacteria; phylum Bacillota; class Clostridia; order Oscillospirales; family Oscillospiraceae; genus CAJOIG01. The sequence continues at coordinate 939 of JAJQFY010000066.1, read as the reverse complement.
GCCCGGAGCTTGTTCACATAGTCCGGATCCGCCAGCAGAGGACGGCCCAGGGACACCATATCGATCCAGCCGTCCCTGACCGCCTGGGAACTCATGTCCGGGTCGTCCAGACGGCCCGCGCAGATGATGGGAACGTCCACGACCTCCTTCACGGCCTTGGCGTATTCCAGATACAGGCCCTTCTCCTGATACATAGGCGGATGGCTCCACCACCAGGAATCGTAGGAGCCTACGTCCACATCCAGGGCGTCGTAGCCGTAGCTCACCAGCAGCTTCGCGGCCTCCAGGCCCTCCGGCATATCCCGGCCCATCTCCACAAACTCCTCGCCGGGGAGGGCGCCCACGCGCCAGTCCTTGATGAAGCTCTTGGGACTGAACCGCATGACCACGGGGAAATCCCAGCCGCAGGTCTTGGCGATCTCCTCCCGCACCCCCTTGGCGAAGCGCAGGCGGTTTTCCAGGCTGCCGCCATACTCATCCGTGCGGTGGTTGAACATGGAAATGGCGAACTGGTCGATGAGATAGCCCTCGTGTACGGCGTGGATGTTGATGCCGTCGAACCCGGCCCGCTTGGCGATGGCCGCGCCCTCCCCGAAGCAGCGGATGATGTGATGTATCTCGTCCACGGAGATCTCCCGGCAGGTTTTGTCCAGCCAGCGGTGCTGGATGGGAGACGGAGCGATAGGATGGTCCGCTCCCTGATCCTCCGGGATGGACACACGGCCAAAGCCGCCGGACATTTGCAGGAATATTTTCGCCCCGTAGGCATGGATGCGCTCGGTCATCTCCTTGCCGGTGCGGACGAACTGATGCTCGTTCCGGGTGGGAACCGGCACGCCGGGGCAGGAATGCTCCTCCACGGTGAAGTCGGAGAAGGTGACGCCGGTGACGATCAGGCCCGTGCCGCCCTTGGCCCTCTCCGTATAGTAGTCAATGCCC
>JAJQFY010000190.1 GCA_021200935.1 Oscillospiraceae bacterium | reverse complement strand
ATGTCTTCCGTCCAGGTGTCGTTGTTCGCGGGGTAGTAGACGGTGGCGGTGACATTTTCAAAAATCGAGCTTGTCGTGGATTCCGCCGTGAAGGCGTCGCCCCGGAAGACGACAGAGGTCAGGCTGGTGTCCTCGCCGAAGGCGTAGGCGCGGATCACCGGGGCGCTGGCGGCGATAGTAACAGTGGTCAGGGCGGGGCATTCCGCAAAGGCCCCTGTGCCGATGAGGGTCACGCCGGAGCCGATGGACACGGTGGTCAGACTGTCGCAGTAGCCAAAGGCATAGGCCTCTATGGTGGTTACGCTGTTGGGAATATATACGGAGGTCAGGCTGATGCAGTCGTTGAAGGCGTTGTTGACAATGGTCTCCACCCCGCTGCCGATGGTCAGACTGGTCAGGCTCTCGCAGCTGCCGAAGGCCAGCTCGCCGATGCTGGTCACGCTGTCCGGGACAGTCACGGCGGTCAGGCCGGTACACAGCATAAAGGCGTTGTCCTCAATGATGGTCACGCTCTCCGGGATGTCGATGCCGGTCAGGCTCTCGCAGCCCAGAAACAGCCCCCCGCTGATGGCGGTCAGGCCGCTGGGAAGCTGAACGTACTCCAGGCTGGTGCATCCGGCAAAGGCGCAGTTCCCGATGGCGGTCACGCTGTCCGGGATGATGATTTGGGTCAGGTTGGCGCAGTCGGAAAAGGCAAACGCGCTGATGCTGGAAACACTGTCGCCGAGTTCCACGGCGGTAATGCTGGCCTTGTAGTCGCTCCAGGGAATATCTGACGTCCCCTCATGGTCATACATGGCCCCGTCGCCGTAGATCATCAGCACGCCTGTGCCTGTCAGCTCCCAGGACAGGTTGTCGCCGCAGGAGCCGGAGGCGGCGCTGTTCTCTGACGCGGCCACCACGGCTTCGTCGCCGGTTTCGGCCTGGACAGCGGCCTCATCCTCTGCCAGGGTCTCATCCGCTGCCGGGGCCTCCTCCTCCGCCAGCACCCCCACAGGGAGCAGGGACAGGCAGAGAACCAGTGCCAGCAGCAGGGCCAGGGTTCGTTTCTTCATTTTATAATCCTCCCACGCTGCGCCGAAGCGCAAAATAATTAACAGAACAGATATACAAATTTAGTTTATTACAGTGATGGCGGAGTTGTCAATACCCTTTTCCAGCTTTTGTAAGACGCAGAAATTCAAAATCCCCTTGACGGGGGGACAGAAATGTGCTAAATTATTAACGTGTATACTGGGTTGTTATTCTTATATGTAGACCCCTACCTGACCACGACCACTACCAACAGTGACTATGGCTTCGGCGGCGGGGCGGTGCTGCTGGCCCGGGACAGCGGCACGGTGGTCAGCCTTGTGGGGACGAACGGCAGCATCAACGTGGATGTGGAGACCGGCTACTCCGCCGGGGGCTTCCTGCCCCTGTGCAGCGCGGCCATCTATAACCGCAATATCCATATCTATTCCCCCGGTACTCACACCTCCAACCTGACCTACAATGGGGTCTTGTGGTATGACCAGAGCGCCATTCTCGGCGCCGGGCGCATTTTCTCCACCGACTACTGGGGCGGGTACCTGGTGTATAACGAGTCCGTCAGCGTCAAGGACGGCACCGGCGGCTCCGTGCTGGACGAGACCAGCATTGTGTACTATAAAAACTCCTACATCTGCGGCTCCTCCACCTCGGAGATCAACGGCGGCGGCGCGGTGTACTATGAAAACTGCATCGCGGACTTTGGGGACTACTACGAGTTCCACAACAACACCAGCTACTGGACGGACACCGGCTCCCTCTACGCGGTGAACAGCGTGCTGAACTTCGGGGAGAGCTTCTATTGGACGGCCAAGGCCGCCAAGTCCATCGTCACCGTGGCGGATTCCCGGGTCACGCTGGAGGACGACAGCGTCTACGCCATCACCCTGGGCTATACCAACGGCGGCAGCGACTTCATGACCCATGAGACCATCGAGGCCGGGGCGGAGACGGAGTCCTATGTGGTGAAGGGCCTGACCGGGGACGCGGCAGACCAGGTGAACGGCTACAGCATTCTTCGCCTGTACGGGGACAGCTCCCTGACCGGCGGCGAGGGCAAGCTCTACATCGGCGTGCGCTACACCCTGGAGATCCAGACCGACGAGGCGTTCCAGGCCAGCGGCAGCGTGGTGGAGCTGACCATTGACCGCACGGAGGACGGCAACACCGGCGCGCTGTATGTGGACGGCGTCCTGGTGGAGGGCGCAGGCGTCCATGACTTCGGCGGCGTGGTCATCACCGTCATCGAGTAAGCACTGTCACAGCGTCAGCCCCCGGCGGAGAGGATTTCCGCCGGGGGCGTATATATCCCCGTAGTCAAACGGGGAAAATTGTGCTATAATGCCTGTATATTCTATGTATGAAAAAGTGAGAACGACGCCATGACGACACAGCAGGCCCCGGACACCCTGGATATGATCCTTCTCAAGGAGGGCGAGGTTGTCCTGAAGGGGCTGAATAAGCACGTTTTTGAGCAGCGGCTGACGGGGAACATCCGCCGCCGCCTGAAGCCCTACGGAAAATTCACCGTGACGGCCCGGCAGAGCATTGTATATGTGGAGCCGCAGGAGCCGGACTGCGACATCGACGGAGCCTTTGAGTCCATGAAAAAGGTCTTCGGCATTATGACCCTGACCAGGGCCATGGCCTGCCCCAAGGATCCGGCCCGGATCGCGGAGCGGGCGAAGGAGTACCTGTATGACCAGCTTTCCCAGGCCAAGACCTTCAAGGTGGAATCCCGCCGGGGAGACAAGGGCTTTCCCATGACCAGCGTGGAGCTGAGCCAGTATGTGGGCGGGGAGCTGGACGACGCCTTCCCCAACCTGACGGCGGATATGCACCACCCGGAGCTGACCGTTCACCTGGAGGTACGGGACAGGGCCGCCTATATCCACGGCACCCCGGTGCAGGGGGCGGGGGGTCTGCCTGTAGGCTCCTCCGGCAGCGCCGTCAGTATGCTGTCCGGGGGGATCGACAGCCCTGTGTCCACCTATATGATGGCGAAGCGGGGGATGCACATTATCCCGGTGCATTTCTTCTCCTTCCCCTATACCTCGGAGCTTGCCAAGGAGAAGGTGCTGGATCTGGCAAAAATCCTCACCGGCTGGTGCGGGCGGCTGACGGTGGAGATCGTCCCCTTCACCCACATCCAGGAGGAGATCCGGGCCAAATGCCCGGAGGACTACTTCACCATCATCATGCGCCGGATGATGATGCGGATCTCCAACGCCATCGCCCTGGATAACCACTGCGGGGCGCTGATCACCGGGGAGAGCCTGGGCCAGGTGGCCAGCCAGACCGTGGAGGCCATGGCCGCCACGGAGCAGTGCGCCACTCTGCCAGTGCTGCGGCCCCTGGTGGGGATGGACAAGGCGGAGGTCATCACCATCGCCCGGCACATCGGCACCTTCGACACCTCCATCCTCCCCTATGAGGACTGCTGCACCGTGTTCACC
>JAJQFY010000146.1 GCA_021200935.1 Oscillospiraceae bacterium | reverse complement strand
CCCCACTCCCACCGCCACGGCCACGGCGGCCACAACCGCGACCCCCAACACCGGGGACAGCGGGGCGCCTTTCCTGTGGCTGGCAGTCCTGGCCCTGTGCGGGGCGGGGCTGGCCCTAGCTGCCAGAAAGCGGAAAACCGATTGATACTATAGGATGCTATATAAAGAAAGCGGCTGTACACCCGGTACAGCCGCTTTTCTTAACAGGTTGCGCTTTATGCCTTGGCGGCCTCGTCGCTGGCGCGGGGGATTTGCTCCTCCTGGGCCTGGGCGGGCAGCTCCTCGTCGAACACCACGGTGACGGTGATGTAGTCCTGGTTCCGATAGATGGTAAGCTCCGCGCTGTCCCCGGCCCGGTACTGCTTCACCTGCTCCAGCAGGGCGGATTTATCCAGCACCTCCGTGCCGTCAATGGCCACGATGATGTCCCCGGCCTGGATCCCGGCCTCCTGGGAGCAGCTCCCCGCCTCCACGGCGTAGACGTAGACCCCCTGCACCATGCCGTAATACATGGCCACGCTGGGGGACACGGTGGTCAGGGTCAGGCCCAGGTACGCCTTGCCGGACACATAGCCGTTGGTGATAAGCTCGTTTGCGATAGAGGCGGCGTCGGTAATGGGGATGGCGAAGCCCAGGCCCTCCACCCCGTCGTCGGAATACTTGGCGGTGACGATGCCCACCACCTGGCCGTAGACGTTGTACACCGGCCCGCCGGAGTTGCCGCTGTTCACCGCCGCGTCGATCTGGAACATATTGACGGTGATGTTCTCGTCCGTGGTGATGAGCCGGTCTAAGGCGGACACAATGCCGTAGGTCATGGTGTAGGTCAGCTCCCCCAGGGGGTTTCCCACGGCGTAGATGGTCTGGCCCACCGCCAGGGCGTCCGAGTCCCCCAAGGCGGCGGCGGTCAGGCCCTCCGCCTCAATTTTCAGCACCGCGAGGTCGCTGTCGGACTCCACCCCCGTTACCTCCGCCGTGTAGGCGTCCCCGTCGTGGAGGATCACCGTAATGGCGTAGCCCCCGGCGTAGGCGGACTCGATGACGTGGTAGTTTGTGAGAATGTACCCGTCCTCGCTCAGGATCACCCCGGAGCCGGACACGCTGGTGGAGCTGGCCTGGCCGAACACGTTATACTGGTCGGTGGAGGTGGCAATGCCCACCACCTGATCGCAGGCCAGCAGATAGATCTCCTCCGCCGTGTAGGTCTGATCCCCCTCCCCCGCCTCCTGGATGGTCAGGGGCAGGGATTCCGTGGCGGCGGCCTGGGCGGACTGCATCTCGTCGTAAATGTCCTCCTCCGCCGTGCCGCTGTCCGACGCATCGGCAATGCGGTTTTGCAGGAAGAAATACATGGCCCCAATGCCCGCCGCCCCGGCCACCAGAATACAGGCCAGGCAGATGATGATGACGGCCCCCAGGCCCAGGTTCCGGGGCTTCCGCCGCGGCCCCTGGTTGGTCTGGCTGTCGTAGCTTTGGGCCGGGTTGTACCCGTAGGAGGTATACCCCTCCGAGGCGGTATAATAGGCGTCCCGATAGACGGAAGGGGTCTCCTCCGTCTCCTGGGAGCGGTCATAATTGTCGTTGCTCAAAATTTTATGCCCCCTAAGCACGGCTAATTTTTCATGTATATATCGTAGCGAATACTTATTACAGAAATATTAACAGTTTGAAAACCTGCCGTCAACAGTTTTCCCGTTTTTTTGCGGAAAACTGTGGAAGACCTGACCCGCCCCGGAAAAATTTTTCCTGTCCCCCTTGCAAACTGCCGGAAGTATACTATAATACAAGTAACCGTTATATATTATAAAATAGAATATATTTATCACCGTACCCTGCCCCGGCGGGAGAAGGAGGTTTTTGTATGCAGGATTTAACCGAAGGCCGGCCCTTAAAGGTGCTGTGGGCCTTTTCCACCCCCCTGCTGCTGTCCACCGCGTTCCAGCAGCTATATAATATCGCGGACAGCGTTATTGTGGGCCGGTTCACCGGCTCCGTGGGTCTCGCGGCCATCGGGGCCGCCTACCCCATCACCCTGTTTTTTATCGCCTGCGCCACAGGGGCCAGCATGGGCTGCTCGGTGATTATCGGGCAGATATACGGGGCCAAGGACTGGAAAAAGCTGAAAAGCGCCGCCTCCACCGCCCTGATCTCCATGACCGCCCTGGGGGTTCTCCTGGCGGTGCTGGGAGTGTGCCTGGCCGGGCCGCTGATGACCCTGCTGAACGCCAACGACACCATTTTCGCCGACGCGAAAAGCTATCTTTCCATATACTCCATCGGCGTTCTGTTTATGATGGCCTATAACACCGCCTCCTCCATTTTCACCGGCATGGGGGATTCCAAGCGGCCCCTGTATTTCCTGCTCTTTTCCAGCGTGCTGAACGTGGTGCTGGACATTATCGCCGTCGGCCCCCTGGGCATGGGGGTGGCCGGGGCCGCCTGGGCCACCACCGTCAGCCAGGCCGTGGCCGCCGTGCTGTCCACCACCCTGGCCCTGCGCCGGGTGGGAAAGCTGGAGACGACAGAGAAGGCCCCCCTGTTCGATGGGGATCTTTTAAAGCAGATGTGCCGCCTGGCCCTGCCCAGCATTTTCCAGCAGGGCTGCGTGGCTTTGACACACACCATTTTGCAGAGCCTGGTGAACACCTTCGACGTGGCGGTCATCGCCGGGTACGAGGCCGCCTCCAAGCTCCACAACTTCGCTTACATGAGCTTCAACACCATGGGTACCGCCCTTTCCAGCTTCACCGCCCAGTGCTGGGGCGCGGGCAAGCGGAAGCGGATCAAGGAGGGGTTCTGGGTCTCCACCGGCATATGCTTTGCCCTGACCCTGGTGGTGATCGCCGTCTTCCAGATCTTCCCCAAGGCCCTGATCGGCCTGTTTGTGGACGCGGACGCGGAGGCCCAGGTCATCGAGGTGGGGGTCAATTACCTGCGGATCATCTCCCCGGTGTACACCGTTATCTGCTTCATTATTACCACCGGCGGCCTGCTCCGGGGTCTGGGAAAGAGCATGACCTTCTTTGTGGAGACCGTGGCGGAGTTCACCGTCCGGGTGGTCATGTGCTTTGTGCTGACAAGCGTCCTGGCCAGCTACACCGGCCTTATGTGGGCCTGGTACTTCGGCTCCTCCGTGGGCTTCATCCTGTGCGTGCTGCTGTACATCCGGCAGAAAAACACGCTGCTGCGGGAGGAGTAAAACTTCCATAAAAAAGCGGCCCGCGCCATTGGGTTTGGCGCGGGCCGTTTTCCCTTGTCAGCTTCTCCGCTTCCTCATTGCCATCACCGCAAGACATCCGGCGCACAGGGCCAGGACTGCCAGCCACAGGGCGGGGCTTGCCCCATCCCCGGTGTCCGGGCTGCTGGCCGCCGCCGTGGCCGTGGGAACCGCCGTGGGTTCCGCCGAGGCCGTGGGACTGGGATTTGCCGTGTCCGCCGGGGTCTCTGTGGGGGCTACTGTGTCTGTAGGCGCAGCGGTGGGTGTTGCCGTGGGAG
>JAJQFY010000208.1 GCA_021200935.1 Oscillospiraceae bacterium | reverse complement strand
GGTGGAATTTTTCCGCCTGCTTCATCAGCCGCAGCGCCTTGCGGTAGCCCTCCGGGTGGGGGGAGCCGAAATTCCGCATGGCCCGCTCCTTGGCGGTGTGGCCCTTCTCGATGGCGATCACCGTCACGGGCATATCGTCCAGGGTGCCAATGCCCCCCACGATGGCGGCGTCGTCTCCGTAGCGCCGGTCGCCGTGCAGCTCCACAAAATCGGGGAGCAGGGCGCGGATATAGTCAAGGCCCGTCTGTCTGCCGTTGCTGCGGGCCTTTTGCACAATGTCAAAGGCTGTGTTACTCATGGGGTTCCTCCCTGTGCCACAGCAGGAGCTTCGCGATCAGCTCCCGCTGCTCGCCGCGGGGGACGATGGCGTCCACAAACCCATGCTCCAGCAAAAATTCCGAGCGCTGGAAGGTCTTGGGCAGGGCCTTGTGGGTGGTCTGCTCGATGACCCTGGCCCCGGCGAAGCCCACGGTGGCCTCCGGCTCAGCCAGGATCACGTCCCCGCCCATGGCGAAGCTGGCGGTGACGCCCCCGGTGGTGGGGTCTGTCAGTACCGTCAGGTAGAACAGCCCCGCGTCGCTGTGCTTTTTCAGCGCCCCGCAGGTCTTGGCCATCTGCATCAGGGACAGCAGCCCCTCCTGCATCCGGGCGCCCCCGGACAGGGTGCAGCCCACCACCGGCAGGCGCTCCGCCGTGGCCGACTCAAAGGTGCGGGTGATCCGCTCCCCCACGGCGGTTCCCATGCTGCCCATCATAAAATAGGGCTCCATGACGAACAGCCAGCAGGGCTGGCCCCCAATGGCGGCCCGCCCGCAGACCACTGCCTCCGTCTCCCGGCTGGCGCTCTGGGTGGTGCTGAGCTTGTCCGGGTAGTCGGGAAAGGCCAGAGGGTCGGAGGAGGCCACGTCGCCGAAGTATTCCTGAAAGGAACCGGCGTCGCACAGCATTTTTATGCGCTGCCGGGCCTTCATGCGGAAATGATGGCCGCAGGAGCAGACGCTGTTGTTAAACCAAAGCTCGCTGAGGGGTATGCTCTGGTGGCAGTTGGGACATTCCTTGGAGGGCTCGTATTCGTCCGCCATCACCGGCAGACGGCTGCGTCCGCCCTTTTCCAGCTCGTTTTTGTCCCGCAGGGAAAAGTTCAAAAAGCTCATTGTGTCACCTGCCGTTCCAAAAAGGTGCAGTCGTAATCGCCCTGGGAGAAGCGGCTGTCGCTGACCAGCCGGAGCTGCTCGGCGATGTTGGCCTCCACCCCGTCTATTACCAGCTCGCACAGGGCGGCCCGCATTTTCCGCAGGGCCTCCTCCCTGGTGCTGGCGTATACCATCAGCTTGCCGATCAGGGCGTCGTAAAAGGCGCTGACCTCCGTCCCCACCACCAGGGCGCTGTCAAAGCGCACAAAGGGGCCGCCGGGGATGTGAAGCTGCCTTACCTCGCCGGGGGAGAGGGCGTTGATGCGGCACTCTATGCAGTTGCCTGTCATGGTGACGTCCCGCTGGCGGAAGGGCAGCTCAATGCCCGCCGCTGTGCGGATCTGCCACTTTACCAGGTCGGTGTGGGTGAGAAGCTCGGTGATGCCATGCTCCACCTGGAGCCGCACGTTCATCTCCATGAAATGCAGCTCCCCCTTGCTGTCCAGCAGAAATTCCAGGGTACCCACCCCGGTGTAGCCCAGGGCCTTCACCGCCTTGGCGGCGTAGCCGAACAGCTCCCGGCGCTGCTTCTCGCTGACGCCGGGGGAGGGGGTCTCCTCAATGAGCTTCTGGTGGTGCCGCTGGATGGAGCAGTCCCGCTCCCCCAGGCAGACCGCCCGGCCCGTCTCGTCCGCCAGCACCTGCACCTCAATGTGCCGGGCTGGGTAAATGTATTTTTCCAGATAGAGGGAGCCGTCCCCAAAGGCGGCCTGGGCCTCCGCCTCCGCCAGGGGAAACTGCTCCGCCAGCTCCTGGGGGGTGTTTATCAGCCGGATGCCCCGTCCGCCTCCCCCGGCGGTGGCCTTGAGCATGACGGGGTACCCCAGCTTCTGGGCCGCTGCCGCCGCCTTGTCCCTGTCGGGCAGGGTGGCCGTGCCGGGAATGACGGGCAGGCCCGCGCTTTTCATCTGGCGCTTCATCTCCGTCTTGTCCGCCACCCGCTCCATCAGCTCCGGGCTGGGGCCGATGAAGGCGATGCCGTGCTGCTGGCAGAGCTTGGCGAAATGGGGGCTTTCAGACAGAAAGCCGTAGCCGGGGTGAATGGCCTCCGCCCCGGTGGCCAGGGCCGCCCGGACGAGCTGCTCCTCATCCAGATAGCTGCGGGAGGCGGCGGCGGGGCCGATGCAAAGGCTCTCGTCCGCCAGATCCACATGGAGGGCCTGGCGGTCCGCCTGGGAATACACCGCCACGGAGGCAATGCCCATCTCCTTGCAGGCCCGGATGATGCGAACGGCGATCTCCCCCCGGTTCGCGATCAGGATTTTTGAAAACATATACTTTTCTCCGTAATGGCAAAGGAGAAGGACGCCTTCACGCACAGGCGATCCTCCACATAGCCCTCTCCCTCCCCAAAATAAAAGGGGTGCTTGGAGCGGGTCAGACGGCAGCGGGTGGTGAACTCATCCCCCGGGTAGACCGGGGATTTGAACCGCACCTTGTCGAGGCCGGTGTACAGGGGGATCTGGTCGGCGCTGTCGATTTTCGGTATCAAAATGCAGGCGGACTGGGCCAGTATCTCGCACAAAATCACCCCAGGCACCACGGGAAAGCCGGGGAAATGCCCCTGCAAAAACCACTCGTCCCCGGTGATTTTAAGCCGTCCGCAGGCGTATTCCCCGTCCTGCTCCAAACTGTCCAGCAGCAGCATATTGTCCCGGTGGGGCAGGATGGTCTTGATCTCCTCCTGTGTCATTCCTGGGCCTCCATTCTAAAAAGCACGCAGCCGTAATCTACAAGCTGCCCGTCCTGGACGCAGATGTCGGTGATGACCCCGTCCGCCTCCGCCACGATCTCATTCATCAGCTTCATGGCCTCCACAATGCACAGCACGTCCCCTTTCTTCACCCGGTCGCCGATTTTTACATATGGCTCCGCGTTCTCCATGGGGGCGGCGTAGAACACGCCCACAATGGGGGAGGTGACGGCCAGCGCCCCCGCCGGGGCCGCCTCCAGGGCCGGGGCCGTCGGGGCGGAGGACAGCACCGGGGTGGGAGCCGGGGAGGCGAGCTGGGCGCATTCCAGCCGGAGGGTACCCTTGGCCTCGTCTATCTCCAGGCCGGTCAGCCCCAGCTCCCGCATCAGCCGGGCGTACCTTCTGATGTCGGCGTCCTTCATTGGGCTGCCCTCCGAAAGGCCAGGCAGGCGTTGTGGCCGCCAAAGCCCAGGGAGTTGGACAGGGCCAGGGTGATGTCCGCCTGGGCGGCCTGGTTGGGGGTGTAATTCAAATCGCAGTCCGGGTCAGGTTCTGTCAGGTGAATGGTGGGGGGGGATAATCCCCGTCCCCAGGGCCTGCACGCAGGCGATGGCCTCCA
>JAJQFY010000108.1 GCA_021200935.1 Oscillospiraceae bacterium | reverse complement strand
GCCTATATCCACGACCCCGCCCGCCGCTACGGCTTCAACTACCTCCGCTTCGATATCCGCTTCACCGTGGACGGAACCCGCCTGACCGTGGTGGACGTGGTGGATTTGTGAATGAATATGCGCGTGTATGCGCGAATATACAACAGATTATAAGACACAAGGAGCAGACAAATGAAAGCCATTGTATCCGTATTTTCCCAAGACCGCATCGGCATTATCGCGGACGTATGCACGCTGCTGGCCGCCATGAAGGTGAACGTGCTGGATCTGAGCCAGACCATCATGGACGGGGTATTCACCATGGTCATGCTGGTGGACACCGCCACCTCCGACCTGCCCTTCGACGAGGTGCGCGCCACCCTGATGGACAAGGGCAAGGAGCTGGGCTTAGATATCCGTATCCAGCGGGAAGACATCTTCAATGCCATGCACAGAATCTGAGGTATCGCCATGCTGAACACCTACGACATTCTGCAAACCATTGATATGCTGGATAACCAGCACCTGGACATCCGCACCGTCACCATGGGGATTAATCTTTTGGACTGCGCCCACCCCCATATCGACACCTGCGCCCGGCGGGTGTACGACAAGATCTGCCGCCAGGCGGAAAATCTTCTCCCGGTGGCCCAGGGGATCGAGGCGGAGCTTGGCATCCCCATTGTGAACAAGCGGATCTCCGTGACCCCTGTCGCCATGGTGGCCCAGGCCAGCGACGGGGCGGACTACACCCCTATCGCCAAGGCCATGGACAAAGCCGCCGCGACCTGCGGGGTGGACTTTATCGGGGGCTTTTCCGCCCTGGTGCAGAAGGGCCTGACCCGAGGCGACCGCCGCCTGATAGACAGCATCCCCCAGGCCCTGGCGGAGACCAAGCTTGTCTGCGCCAGCGTAAACGTTGGCTCCACCAAGGCGGGCATCAACATGGACGCGGTAGCCGCCATGGGGAAAATCGTGAAGCAGACCGCCCAGGCCACCGCCGGTCAGGGCAGCATTGGCTGCGCCAAGCTGGTGGTGTTCTGCAACGCGGTGGAGGATAACCCCTTCATGGCCGGGGCCTTCCACGGCCCGGGGGAGCCGGAGTGCGCCATTAACGTAGGGGTCTCCGGCCCCGGCGTTGTGTACCACGCCCTCCAGGAGGCCAAGGGCAAGCCCTTCGACGAGGTGGCGGAGATCGTGAAAAAGACCGCCTTCCGCATCACCCGGATGGGCCAGCTTGTGGCAAGGCTGGCCGCCAGCCGGTTGGACGTCCCCTTCGGGGTGGTTGACCTGTCCCTGGCTCCCACCCCGGCGGTGGGGGATTCCGTGGCCCGGATTTTGGAAGAGATGGGCCTTTCCGTCTGCGGCACCCACGGCACCACCGCAGCCCTGGCATTGCTAAACGACGCGGTGAAGAAGGGGGGCCTGATGGCCTCTGGCCGGGTGGGGGGCCTTTCCGGGGCCTTCATCCCCGTCAGCGAGGACGAGGGCATGATCGCCGCCGCCCAGTCCGGGGTGCTGACCCTGGACAAGCTGGAGGCCATGACCTGCGTCTGCTCCGTGGGGCTGGACATGATCGCCGTCCCCGGCGACACCCCGGCAGAGACCATCTCCGCCATTATCGCGGACGAGGCCGCCATCGGCATGGTGAACAACAAGACCACCGCCGTCCGGCTCATCCCCGCCGTGGGCTGCCAGGTGGGGGACACCGTGGACTTCGGGGGCCTTTTGGGGGCCGCCCCGGTCATGCCCGTCCATTCCGAGAGCGCGGCGGACTTTATCGCCCGGGGGGGACACATCCCCGCCCCCCTCCACAGCCTGAAAAACTGATGGGCCAGACAGACTTAACAAAGGGGGGCATATTCCGCCCCCTGGTGAAATACGCCGCCCCCCTGGTGCTTTCCAGCGTCCTGCAGGCCCTGTACGGTCTGGTGGACACCATTGTGGCCGGGCAGTTCATCGGCGCGGAGGCCCTCTCCGGCCTGACCAACGCCAACACCATCACCAACATGGCCACCCAGATCCTCATCGGCCTGTGCAACGGCGGGGGCATTCTCATCGGCCAGTATTTCGGGGCCAGGCGACGGGAGGAGACCCACCAGGCCACAGCCACCCTGTTCATCGGCAGTCTGGCCGCCGGGCTGATCGCCACGGCCCTGCTGGTGCTGCTGGGCCGCCCCATGCTGATCGCCCTGGGCGCCCCGGCCTTAGAGGAGGCCGCCGTGTATCTCATCACCTGCGGGGCGGGCTTTCTGTTCGTGGCCGCCTACAATGGGGCGGCGGCAGCCCTCCGGGCGGTGGGCAATTCCCGCGCTCCCCTGATCTGCGTGGCCTCCACCTCGGCGGCCAACGTGGTATTAGACCTGCTGTTCGTGGCGGGGATGGATATGGGGGTCTTCGGCGCGGCCCTGGCCACGGTGCTGTCCCAGGCCGTCAGCTTCGCCGCCGCCATGGTCTTCCTCTGGCGGGATAAGGAGAGCTTCGGCCTCCGGCTGAAAACATTGCGGGTCAACGGCCCCATGCTGAAAAAGGAGCTGAAGCTGGGCTTTCCCTGCGCCGTGCAGATGAGCATGGCCGCCCTGAGCTGGCTTTCCGTCACCTTCCTCATTAACGGCTACGGGGTGGCGGTCTCCGCCGGGAACGGGGTCTCCAACAAAATCAAGGAGTTCTGCCAGCTATTCATCAGCACCATGTCCACCGCCGCCGCCGGGATGATCGCCCAGAACATCGGGGCGGGCCTGTATGACCGGGCCAGAGAGACCATGTATTCCGCCATGCGGATCACCGTGGCCCTGGCTCTCGCCATCATCCTGTTCGTGGAGCTGACCGCCCCCTGGCTTGTCAGCGCCTTCACCTCCGACCCGGAGACAACTGCCGCCGCCGTGCGGAACCTGCGGATCGAGATCATCGGCCAGCTATTTTACGCCGTCTTCCTGGTCTACCACAGCCTGATGCTGGGGGCCGGGAACACCTGGTATGTGTTCTTCTCAAGCCTCATCAACTGCATTCTGGTGCGCGTCACCCTGAGCCTCCTGTTCAATCACCTCTGGGGCTTGGACGGCATTTATATCGCCTGCATGATCGCCCCCTTCGCCTCCGTCCCCTTCGGCCTCTGGTACGACCGCTCCAACCGCTGGCGGCAGTGCTGACAGGCCGGAACAAAACCGAACCCTCCCGCCCCGGACAGCCCTCTGCCCGGCGGCGGGAAAATTTTTTCCCAAAAATCAAAAAAAGTGTTGACAGCCGGGGAAAAGCATGGTATGATATCAGCAGTTAGGGAAACCTAACATTTTATCAGCCAGGTAGTTAGTGAATACTAATTTATAGTGTTGACAGCAGACAGGCTGCCTATCTCCCTTTCCCTATGCGGCCCTGGCCGACCCATTTCCCGCCACTGGACGCATCACCTCTGGCACAATACCGGGACGACCCGACCTCCTGACGCTGCGTTTGGCAGAAGGCGCAGACGCCATTTTTGCTCCTAAAACAAAAACATTGCAGACACTTATGACATTCTCTCTAACCCCTATCCTGACATTTTGCCGCATACGGACAA
>JAJQFY010000175.1 GCA_021200935.1 Oscillospiraceae bacterium | reverse complement strand
GATACTCCCCGCTGCGGCCCTTCCAGACCCGGACGTTTTCCACCCGGGGGGCGATCTCATGGAGATGGGACAGGAACCCCGCCGGTTCGGAGTAGTTGTTGGTGGTGAAGATCACGTCCCCGCTTTTTACCAGCTCCAGGGCCTCCGGGATGGTGCGCTGCTTGTCCGCGTACATTTTTTGGTAGTCTGTCATTGCCTGTGCCTCCCCGCTTACCGTGCGGCCTTGACGGCGCTGAACTGCTCAATCATCTGGGGAACGATGCGGAACAAATCTCCCACGATGCCGTAATCCGCCACCTCAAAAATGGGGGCGTCCGGGTTTTTGTTCACCGCAATGATGCAGCCGGAGTCCTGCATACCCGCCTTGTGCTGTATAGCGCCGGATATGCCCAACGCGATATAGATTTTCGGGTGAACGGTTTTGCCCGTCTGGCCCACCTGATGGTCGCTGGTCAGCCAGCCGGAGTCGATGGCGACGCGGCTGCCGCCCAGCACGCCGCCCAGGGTGTCCGCCAGCGCCTGCCCCAGGGCGATGCCCTTTTCCACATTTGAGTTGATGCCGCCGCCCACAGAGACCACCACGTCGGCCCCCAGCAAATCCACAATCTCGCGGGTGGCCTTCACCACCTCCAGCACGCGGGTTTTGATGTCCGTCGGCTGGAGGGAAAAGGCCGGATGCTCTATTTTCACGGCGGCGGCCCTGGCCGGGTCATAGGCGGCGCGGGTCATAACGCCGGGCCGCACGGTGGCCATGGCCGGGCGGAACCGGGGGCATACGATGGTCGCCATCAAATGCCCGCCAAAGGCGGGACGGGTCATTTTCAAATCCGTTCCAAACCGCTTCCGCAGGCTGTCCTCACCGATTTGCTTGTCGTCCAGGGTGGAGTTTTTCCGCAGAAAATCCAGATAGGTACCCATATCCACATCCAGGTGGGTGCAGTCGGCGCACAGGCCGGTGTTCAGCCTCGCCGCAATCCGGGGGGCCAGATCCCGGCCAATGTTGGTGGCGCCGAACAGCACCGCCTCCGGCTTGTAATCCGCGACCAGATCGCACACCACCTTCGCGTGGGCCTCGGTGACATAGTCATACAGCAGAGGGGAATCGCAAACCAGCACCTTGTCTGCGCCGTAGCCGCCCAGCTCCGCCGCCAGGCCGTCTATATCCTGCCCCAGAAGAACGCCGCACAGCTCTGTTCCCAGCTCATTTGCCAGCCTGCGGCCCTCGCTGATAAGCTCCAGGCTCGTACTCATCAGCTCGCCCCGGCGCTGCTCGCAGTAGACCCATACGCCGTGGAAATCCTCGGTTGCGGTGTTGTGAAAATTTGTCTGTTTCATCGTGCTTTCCTCCTCACAGTACGTGCTTTTCCGTCAGCCGGGACACAAGGTCGGAGACCACGGCGGTGTCGTCCGCCCCCTCCAGCATGACGCCCGCGCCCTTGGGCGGCGGGGTGAAGGATTTCGCAATGTTGGTGGGCGAGCCCTTCAGGCCGATGGTGGACACGTCAATCAGCGGCTCGTCCTTCAAATCGTCGTAGGTCAAAACGGTGATGGGCTTGGCAAAGCAGTCGTAAATGCCGCTGATGGTCATATACCGCGGCTCGTTCAGCTCCTTGATGCAGGTGACAAGGCAGGGCGTGTCCGCCTCAATGGTCATGTAGCCGTCCTCCAGCATACGCTGCACCCGCACAGTGCCGTTTTCATAGGTCATGGCCCCGGCGTAGGTGATTTGGGGCAGATCCAGCTTTTCCGCGATTTGCGGGCCGACCTGGGCGGTGTCCCCGTCAATGGCCTGGCGTCCGCAGATGACGATGTCATCCTGGTCGATGCCGATGTGGTGCAGGGCGGCGGCGATCACCTGGCTCGTGGCGAAGGTGTCCGACCCGCCGAAGGCCCGGTCGCTGAGGAGATACGCCTCGTCCGCGCCCATGGCCAGAAGCTCCCGCAGCATACTCTCCGCCGCCATTGGCCCCATTGTCACCAGAATCACCTTGCAGCCGTAGGCGTCCTTCAGCTTCAGGGCCGCCTCCACGGCGTTTTTGTCGTCAGGGTTGGTTATGACCGGCATGGAGGCCCGGTTCAGGGTTCCGTCCTCGTTCACGGCCACCTTGCCGGAGGTGTCCGGCACCTGCTTTACACAGACAAGAATTTTCATGCTACGCTCTCCTTCCTCACTTCATCAGGGCGCTGGAAATCACCATGAGCTGTACCTCGCTGGTACCCTCGTACACCGGCATGACCCGCAGATCCCGGTAGAACCGCTCGATGGCGAAGCCCTCCATATAGCCGTACCCGCCGTGTATTTGCAGGCATTTGTAGGCCACCTCGTTGGCGGTCTCGCTCATATAATACTTAGCAAGCGACGCCTGAAGAAGGGCGTCCTGCCCGCTGTCCTGCATTTGGGCTGCGCTGTACACAAGCTGGCGGCCTGCCTCGATTTTTGCCGCCATCTCGGCGATAACAAAGCGGGTGTTCTGGAACTTGCCGATGGGCTTTCCAAACTGGGTGCGCTCCCCGGCGTATTTAATGGCCTCGTCCAGGCAGCCCTGGGCGCCGCCCAGAGATTGGGACGCCACATTGATCCGCCCGGCGCTCAGGCCGCTGCCCGCCACCTTCCAGCCGCCGCCCACGGTTCCCAGTACGTTCTCCTTCGGGACGCGCACGTCCTCAAAAATCAAGTCGCAGGTGCCGGAGGCGTGCAGACCCAGCTTCTTCTCCCGCTTGCCCCGGGAAAAGCCAGGCCAGGCCGCCTCCACAATGAAGGCCGTCAGGGCAGGCTTGCGCCCCTCTATAGGCGTTTTGGCGAAAACCACCGCCCAGTCGCAGGTCGGCCCCAGGGTGATGAAGGTCTTGCGCCCGTTGAGAATGAAGTCGTCCCCGTCCGGCCTTGCTGTTGTGGATATGGAGTTGGTATCCGATCCGGCCCCCGGCTCCGTCAGGGCAAAGGCGCAGCGCTTTTTCCCCTCCGCCACAGGGCGCAGATACTTCTGCTTCTGCTCCTCTGTGCCGCATTTCAATATAGGCATACCCGACAGGGAATTGGCCATCAGCATAGACGCCGCGCTCACGCTGGTGCGGCAAATCTGCTCCATCATAACAATAGAGGAGAAAAAATCTCCCCCTTGGCCGCCGTACTCCCTGGGAATACAGCATCCAGTGAACCCATAACGGGCCAGCTTTTCCCACACCTCATCGGGAAATTCCCCCGCCTCCTCAGCCTCGTCAATCGCCGGAGCGATCTCGTTCACCGCGAACTCACGGGCTAGCTGCTGGATCATTAAGTGTTCTCTGTCAAGCATACAGCATCGTCCTCCTGCCTGATTTTGTTGTTTTTCGTGAGTATTGTACTACTTGCGAGGAGTAATGTCAACATCATAACGTTATTTTATTATCTAAATATTGCGCGATTCGGGTATGCTTGGAAAATATCAGCGCCCAATGTGATATTCCGTCACATTGGGCGCTTCGTCGTGTCTTATTATTTTACTTTTCTTTTCCGGCTCACCAGCAGAACCAGTCCCGCGCCGGACAGGGTTAGGA
>JAJQFY010000119.1 GCA_021200935.1 Oscillospiraceae bacterium | reverse complement strand
CTCCTTCTCTGTCTGCGCCACGACAGACTTTGTTCCGCCTTCGGCCTCGATATCAGGGGCGGGGCAGCGGCTTTTCCACAGCGCCTTTTCCTCCGGCTGTTCCATGTCGTCGTACAGTTCTGCGACCTTGTCGGCCACCCCCTCGGCATAGCCCGTCTCCCCCTCGGCGGTGAACCGTTCCCACGCCCGCTGGCCGACGGGCAGAAAATCCTGCCAGTTCAGGGCATTCAGGCACACCATATAGTAATTCCACAGCACAGCATCCAGCACGGCCATATTGTCCCTGTCCAGCAGGGCGTTTACCGTCCTCTCTATCTGAGGCAGGGCTTTTCCTCCCTGTCCGGCATAAAACAGGCCATAGGCGTCCAGCGCCTCCGTCCAGAGCGACAGAACGCTGCCGGGACAGTTTTCCTGCGCCCACTGACGTATGGGGCCAAGAATGGCAAAAAAGGTTTCCGTTTCCAGGCAGACGGCCATGACGTTAAGCCTCGCGTCAAGCTCCTCCAGAATCCAGTTGATGCACGCCTCCTCCGACTCCATCCCGGCCAGGCGCAGGCGGACGTATTCCTCCGGGTTGTTTTGCAGGGTGATGACCGGGGCGGCGCGCTCCTCCTTTTCCTCCGTACCCGTTCCCAGCAGCGCCTGGCGGATAGAGGGCGGGCAGTGCTGCTTCAGGGTCTCCCCCACCTGGCGCAGCAGGTGATAGGTCTCCCCGTCCTCCGTCAGGACGAAGGAGAAGCTGCACAGCTTGTCATATTGGGCTGGGGAGAGCGGCACACCGGCGGCCACAGCCGCCTCCATGGCCTGGGTGCGCGTCCATTGGCCCAGGCAGGCCAGAAGATAGAACACATTCTTTTCCCCGTCGGACATATACCGCACCACCCGCTCGTGGAGGGCGGAGGGCGCCGCGCCGTCGGAGACTGTCCCCTCCCGCCGGTACTGCTCCACATATAGATCCAGGCTGACGGGCAGACCGTCACTCAGCTCCCATATCTGCCGCCGAAGGGCGGTCTCCTCCACCCCGGCGGCCACAAGAAATTCCTCAGAATCCGCCTGGCTGAGCGTACCCAGCAGATACTGCCGAAGCACGCCGTCCCATTGGGAACCGTCCAGCTCCGGCCATTTCAGCCGCTCCCGGCCCCCGATGACCCATATGACCCCAGGCATACGCTGAATCAGGCCGTTGGGGCCGCGAAGCCACAGGTCGTTTTGCAAAGGGTCTCCCACGGCGGCCAGCTCGTTCACCAGCTTTTCATAGGTATCCAGAAACAGGACGAATGGCTCCCGCTCCTTGCTTAAATTGTCCCGCATATCCGCCGCGAAGCACACGGGAAGCTGCTCCCGCAGCAGCCGCATATCCATGGTCTCCATCTGCCGCAAAAGCTGCCTGCGCTCCCCAAACTGATTGCGGAACAGGGAGACCCCCTGGTCTACCAGCTTCAGGATCCCCGTCACGGCGCTGGCCCCCGGTATCATGTCCGCAGCGTCGCAGAGAAGAGACAGCACCGGGCTTCCGCTGACTACGGCCTGGGCCTCCCGCAGTTCCGCGTCCTCCCCCATGCGGATGAGAAAGGTGTAGTACGCCACCTCGAACAGCGGGAACTGAAAGCCCCAGTCGCTCTCCATCCGCTTTTTCATCAGGGCCATAACCCAGTACGGCTCCCGCCGCTCCACAAAATCGAAATCCAGCGCCCCATATTTCGCGCCGGGCCGCCGCTCCCTCAGCTCCCGCACAAGCCTGGCGCTCAGCGTGGATTTTCCCACGCCGCCAACGCCGTAATAGCACAGCACCACCGGCTCCTCCATGGACTGCTCCGCGCCTTCATAGGCCTCCCAGAAAACCCGCCGAGGCTCCACCCGATCCACAAACAGCGCCTCCGCGCCCTGGCGTCTGTCAAAATCGTCCAGTATAAATTTCATTCCCGCGCCTCCCCGCATCCAATGTACTGCCTCCATTATAACAAACAGGCAGGATTTGTACAAGAAAAAACAAAGCCCCGGGCGCCGCTTTCGCAGCCCCAGGGCTTATGATTTCTATATTGTCAGCAAACGCCCTGCCAGAGCATGGCGTCGGCCACCTTGAGGAACCCGGCGATATTGGCACCGGCCTGGATATCGCCCTTTTTGCCGCATTGCTCGGCAGCCTGGGCGCAGGCGGCGTAAATGCCCTCCATGATATCCTTGAGCTTGCCGTCCACCTCTTCGAATATCCAGGACAGGCGCTCGGAGTTCTGGCTCATCTCCAGGCCGGACACGGCCACGCCCCCGGCGTTGGATGCCTTGGACGGGCTGAACGGCAGGCCGGAACCCTTGATGACCGCGATGGCCTCCGGGGTGCAGGGCATATTGGCCCCCTCGAACACGCCAATGCAGCCGTTCGCCGCCAGGGCCTTGGCGGACGCCTCGTCAATCTCGTTCTGGGTGGCGCAGGGCAGGGCGATGTCACAGGGGACAGTCCAGATCCCGGCGCAGCCCTCCACATATTTCGCGGTGGGGACATAGTCCACATAGGTCTTAATGCGGGCGCGCTTGACCTCTTTGATCTGCTGGATGACCTTATAGTCAATGCCGTTCTCGTCCACGATATAGCCGTTGGAGTCGCACATGGCAATCACCTTGCCGCCAAGCTCGGTGGCCTTCTGGTTCGCGTAGGTGGCCACATTGCCGGAGCCGGAAACGATGACCCGCTTGCCCTGGAAGGACTGGCCGTTATCCCGAAGCTGGGCGTCGGCAAAATAGCACAGGCCGAAGCCGGTGGCCTGGGTACGGGCCAGGGAGCCGCCGTAGGAGATGCTCTTGCCGGTGAAAACCCCTGTCCACTCGTTGCGGAGCTTTTTATACTGGCCGAACAGATAGCCCACCTCGCGGGCGCCCACGCCGATATCCCCGGCGGGTACATCTGTATCCGCGCCGATATGGCGGTACAGCTCGTTCATGAAGCTCTGGCAGAAGCGCATGACCTCCCCGTCGCTCTTGCCCTTGGGGTCGAAGTCGGCGCCGCCCTTGCCGCCGCCCATAGGCAGGGTAGTCAGGGCGTTTTTGAAAATCTGCTCAAAGCCCAGGAATTTTATTACGGACAGATTCACCGACGGGTGGAACCGCAGACCGCCCTTGTAAGGGCCGATGGCGGAATTATACTGCACTCGATAGCCCCGGTTGACCTGAATCACACCCTGGTCGTCCACCCAGGGAACCCGGAAAATGATGACCCGCTCCGGCTCCACCAGGCGGCCCACGATGTTCTGCTGCTCATAGCGGGGGTCTGCCTCAATGACCGGCTCCAGAGACTCCAGAACCTCCGCCGCCGCCTGCAAAAATTCCGGCTCATGGGCATTGCGCTGCCGCAACCCGTCCATCACGGACTGCAAATATTTGTTTGTCATGGTTATACTCTCCCTCTGTCCCGCTTTTCACGGGCATATCGTATTTTTATAAGCACTTTAGCATTTTACACCATATAACCGCATTTAGCAAGGCCCCGGAAAAAAGTCGTCGGACTTTTTTCCGGGGTCAACTGAAGTGCCCCCTGTCAAGTAGACAGTGAAAAAACAAAAAGGATTTCTATAAAG
>JAJQFY010000089.1 GCA_021200935.1 Oscillospiraceae bacterium | reverse complement strand
CCCCCCCCCCCCCCCCCCCCCCCCCCCCCCCCCCCCCCCCCCCCCCCCCCCACAATAAAGATAAAGCATATATCCTCATAAGAATGAAATAGAATGCGGAGGCTCGAAAATGAAATACGAAAATGCTGAGATGGAGATAATACGGTTCAGTGGCGATATTTATGATGATGTAGTGGCTAGTTCTCAAATGGGAGGAAAAACTTGCCTTTTGGTGGCCGATGAGGGAGATAGTTGTGGCGATTGTTAAACAGATGCTGAAAACTATAAGTGATGTATGAAAACTGTACTGCAAGCCAATCCGATTAGTTTAGCACTTGGCAAACAGCCAAGGAAGGATGACAATCTTTTAAGACCATTATTCTATTGTATGGAGCAGACTGTCGGAGATAATGTTATTCTTTATAACAACTTAACAAAGGAACTTATAGCTTTTGATAAGGCTGAGAGGAATAGTTCTGAATTATCAGATTATCTCTATGACAACTGGTTTGTCGTTCCTACTGAACATAACGACAAAGAGCTTGCGCTCGAAATACGCTCACTGGCGACAGCGATGCGTTCCACGGAACATATAACATCATACACAATAGTTACCACTATGGACTGCAACGCCAGGTGTTTCTATTGTTATGAACACGGCTGTGAAAAGGTTTCTATGAGCAATCAAACTGCACTTGACACTGCGGAATTCATCAGGGAATCATGTGGTGGCGAGGAAGTATTGTTGCGCTGGTTTGGAGGCGAACCACTTTTTAATTCGGAAGTTATAGACATAATAACCTTTGAATTAACAAAAGCAGGCATTTCTTTTTCCTCTACAATGACATCGAATAGCTATCTGTTTGATGATTGGATGGTTGATAGCGCAGTTAAGAATTGGCATCTAAAGAAAATACAGATAACCCTTGACGGAACAGAAGAAATTTACAATAAGCGAAAGGCATACATAAATAATGTCGGAAGTGCATTTGTTCGTGTAACGGACAATATCGAAAAGCTCCTGAAAGCAGGAGTAGAAGTTAATATCCGCTTGAATATGGATTGTGATAATGTAGACGATTTGATTAAACTATGTGATTTCCTGGCTGCTAGGTATAATGATTGTAAAGGACTCAATATATATGCATCATATATAACTAGCAAGGATGGAACAAAACCTTTGCGTGGAAGCCGAAGTGAAGTGCTGAGTAGTTTAATGCGGCTTCGTGAACGGACGGATTCGCTTTGCTCAAGAAAAATAAATAGATATTCTCTGTCGGGCATCGAAACAATCCATTGCATGGCAGACAATGACGCAGCCATAGTCATTTCACCAACTGGTGACCTCCGCAAATGTCAGCATAACTATCAAGAAAAGCCAATCGGAACAATTTATACAGGTGTTCAGGACTTGGAAGCTGTATATAAGTGGAAAGAGCAAGTGGTACACGATGTAGATTGTTGTTGTTGCCCACTATTTCCGGACTGTATACATCTTAAAAATTGTATATTCACGCGTAAGTGTAAGCCATTCGAGCGTGAGAGAAATATAAATGTAATGAAGAAACAGATTCAGCAGTCTTATGAAAAATATCTTGAAACAGAGCGGTTCTAGGGAGATCAGAAATGCCCGCCCTATTTTTTTCGCTTTCTTACGGGTGGAGCTTTTTACTCCGATTCGGATGATTAAATTTAATATAAATTTAATGTAGATGAGAACGACCCGGTGGGTTGCTTTCCTGGTATGTGAATGTCAAAGAGAAATGATACTCACACACTCGGAGGCTTACCTGCCGGGTCTTTCTTTGTTTGTCGGAGCAGCCGAATCCAGCAAAAAATTTTCGGAAAAAGTTGTTTTTTGCTTGACAACAGCCGGCCCTCTGCGGCGACCCGGATCTTCTGGTGCTGGACGAACCGGCCAAAGGCTTAGACCCTCAGGGCATTATTGAAATGCGGGAGCTGATCTTGAAGCTCAACCGGGAGCGGCAGGTGACGGTGCTGATTTCCAGCCACATCCTGGACGAACTGGCCCGGCTCGCCACCCATTACGGCTTCATCGACCAGGACCGGATGGTGCGGGAGCTGAGCGGGGAGGAACTGACCATGAACGGCCAGCTCCGGGCTTTGCGGGCGGAGCGCCGCCGCCTTTTACGCCGCCCTGACCGCCAGGGGCATTGTCCCGGTCATTCAGCTCCCGCCGGGGGAGGTGGTGCGCTCTCTCGACAGGGCCGCCCTGGACAGGGTGCTGGAAAACCTGCTGCAAAACGCCCTGAAATACAGCGACGGGGATTTGGAGATCACCCTCACGGAGCGGGGGACGCTGACCGTCTCCAACCGGGCCGCCGCCCGCCCCTCCACCGGCCTGGGTCTCGCCATCGCCCGCGCCCTGACAGAGCAAATGGGCGGCACCCTGACCGCCCAATATACGCAGACCCGCCTGACCCTCCGTCTGGATTTTCCGGAGCTGGGGAAACTCCCTTGAAAAATTTACGTTTTTTCGGAAAACTCCCTTGAAAAATTTGTGATTTCCCCAAAAAGTCCCTGGAAAAAGTTTGCGTTTCCCCGGAAAAGTCCCTTGAAAAAGTTGTCAGGACGCCAGCTCCGCCCTCAGGCGGGCGGCCTGGGCCAGAAGGGGTTCCCGCTCGTTTGGCAGGCCGCCGGAGAGTATTTGCTGGAACAGGGTCTCCAGTATCCGGCCCACGGCGGGGCCTTGGGGGACGCCCAGGGCCAGGATGTCCTGGCCGTTTATGGCCATGTCCCGCTTGGAAAAGCACTGCTCCTGGGCCAGCACGGCCTCCATGGCCTGCTCCGAGCGGAGGATGACCGCCAGGTTCCGCGCCTTTACCGCCGGGCCGCGGTCGTCCGAATCCGCCCGCCAGCAGGCCAGAAGCTGGCGGCAGACCTCCTCCCCCAGCTTCGCCAGCAGCCGCCGGGCGCTCTTTTCCGTCTGGGGCGGCTCTATGTCGTGATATTCAATCAGCAGCGTCACCCGGCAGCGGGCGGCGCTGCCGCACCGCAGACGGCGGAGCAGCTCCTCCGCCATGGCCGCCCCGGTCTCCGCGTGGCCGTAAAAATGCCCTACCCCCGCCTCATCCGTGAAGTACCGGGCGGGCTTTCCTATGTCGTGGAGCAGCATGGTCAGCCGCAGCACCGGGTCGGGGGCAATGGCGTCCACCGCCATGGTGGTGTGGGTCCATATGTCGTGGATGTGGTTGGGGTTATTCTGCCAAAAGCCCTGCTGGGCCGCAAGCTCCGGCATGAACACATAGAACGCCGGGGCGAACTCCCGCAGCACCCGGCCCGCGCCGGGGCCGGTGAGAAGGCCCGTCAGCTCCTTGTATATCCGCTCCGGGGAGATTTTTTCCAGAAGCCCCCGCTGGGCCAGCAGGGCCTGGGCGGTGTCCGCCTCAATTTGAAAGTCCAGCCGTGCGGCAAACCGCAGCGCCCGCAGGATCCGCAGAGCGTCCTCCCCGAACCGGGCCGACGGGTTCCCCACGCAGCGGATAAGGCCCGCCGCCAGATCCTTCTGCCCGCCGTATGGGTCGATGACCGTTCCGTCCGGGGCCAGGGCCATGGCGTTTACGGTGAAGTCCCGCCGGGCCAGATCCTCCTC
>JAJQFY010000199.1 GCA_021200935.1 Oscillospiraceae bacterium | reverse complement strand
CCCCCGCCCCCCCCCCCGGCGCGGCCGCGCCCCCCCCGGCGCACGCAACTCCCCCACCGGGGGCGCCCTCGCCCGCTCCCGAGGCGGCGGCGGCCCCGCCCACAGCGGGGGAGGAGGAGACCCTCTGCGCCCACGGCGTCAGCGGGGAAGACTGCCCGGTCTGCGCCCTGGAGGAGGAGATCGCGGCCCTCCCCACCCTGGCGGAGGCCCAGGCCCTGACCGGGGACGAGGAGGAGGCCCTGTACGCCCAGGCCTCCGCCCTGGCGGATGTCTATTACGACCTGACGGCGGACGAGCAGGCCCAGGTCTCCAACATCGACGCCCTCTGGGATATCCTGGACTATTTCAGCGGCGGCCTGACGCTGACGGCCATTTCGGCGAACACGGACTGGTATAATACCTCGAACAGTGACTTCTTCATTGGTACCGCCGCCGAGCTTGCGGGGCTTGCTAAGCTGGTCAATGAGGGTACAGATGATTTCGCTGACAAGATCATCTATCTGGTAGCCGACATAGACCTGGGCAGCGAAGCCTGGACACCCATTGGAACGTTTGAACATCCGTTCAAAGGAATGTTTTTCGGCGGCAACGATGAACGTAAAATTACAAATTTAAAGGTCAGCGGGTACGCCTATGCCGGTCTTTTTGGCTATGTGGACGGGAACGCCGTTATTGAAAGCATAACGGTAACAGGCACTGTTTCAGGCACCAGCTATGTGGGCGGCATCGTCGGGTATATAAATTCTTCTTATGTGACAGTGAAAAACTGCACCAACAGCGCTTCGGTCAGCGGCACCGGCGATTATGTCGTCGCCGGCGGCGGCGTGGTGGGGTACAACAACGGCGGCACGGTGGAGGGATGCGCCAACACCGGCACGGTCAGCGCCTCTGCCGAAAATATCGGCGGCGTGGCAGGGTATAACAACGACGGTACGGTGACGGGATGCACCAACAATGGTGCAGTGAGCAACAGTAAGTCTGTTAGCGGTGATGCCAACTGTACCGGCGGGGTGGTGGGCCGTAACAACGGCGGTACAATCACAGGCTGCACCAATATCGGCGCGGTGAGCAACATTGGGTCTTCCCCCACTGCTTACAACTATGTTGGCGGTATAACTGGCCGCTGCGTTGGTACGGTTTCCAACTGTTCCAGCTCTGGCACAATAAGCGGCAACGGCGGTTATGCCGGCGGCGTGGTGGGCAGGATTATCAGTGGTTCGATAACCAACTGTTACAACACCGGCACAGTAACCGGCGGCTCCAACTATGCCGTTATCGGTGGCGTGGCCGGGCGGAATGCGGGAACGATTTCCAACTGCTATAACATCGGAACGGTCAGCGTCGGTGAAAATGTCGGCGGCGTGGCCGGGAGCAGCTCAGGCACCTTGTCCAACAACTACTATCTGTCTGATACGGCGAGTGCCAGCGACAGCGGCGAGGCCGATGCCCGGACGGTGGAAGACTTTGCCTCCGGCGAGGTGGCCTGGCGGCTCCAGAGCGCCAACACCACCCAGGTCTGGGGCCAGACCCTGACCGGGGAATCCCCGGATGCGTACCCGGTTCTCAGCAGCGAATCCGCAGCGAAGGTGGTGCAAATCATCTTCCAGAATTTAGAGGAGCCTGACACCGGTTATGGAACGGCGTACACAAATTGTAATACGGTTCTTGCGTCCTACCCGAATGCGGTGGCCGGATATACCGTGTACCTGAGCGCCAGCCTCAGCGGCGACCAGGTGGATAGGGCCAGTACTGTCTATACCCAGGACACCATCGTCTATGTGGACACCTGGGGGGCGGATCGCTGGACGGCGGCCCTCTCCATCAGCGGCTGGACTTATGGGGAGACGGCCAGCGTTCCCAGCGCCACAGCGGCAAGCGGACGGACTGTCACCTATACCTATTACACGGACGAAGCCTGCACCGCCCTGACCGCCGCCGACGACGGCGCGGCTGCGGATGGGGGCCAGCCCACGGAGGCGGGAACCTATTATGTGAAGGCCGCCATCCCCAGGGGCAATGGCTATGCCGCCCTGGAATCGGAGGCGGTGTCCTTCACCATTGCCCAGGCCCTCCCCACGGTGGAGGTGACGGTTTCATCCCCGGATACAGTCTATTACGGCGTCACGGACATAGCCGAGCTTGTTCTCTCCGCCCAGGCGTCCGTGGCGGGGACAATCGCCCTGGACGACAACCAGACCCTGGCCCTGGGAACCAATGACTATGCCTGCACCTTCATCCCGGTGGATACCAAAAATTACCAGACCGTGGCCGTCACCGTCTCCATCACGGCGGAGCGGGACGTGCCGGTGAGCCTGGCGGTGGCGGGCAGTCAGGGGGCGTACACCGCCGGGGATGATTTCACCCTCACCGGCCTGACCGTGACGGCGGCCTATGCCAGCGGCGTCACGGCGGATGTCACTGCCTCCGTGGCCTATACCGCCGCCCTGACCGCCGGGCAGACCACTGTCACTCTCTCCTACACAGAGGGGGATGTCACCGTCACCTGTGACTGCCCCGTCACCGTGAACCAGCCGACGGTTGCCCCCACTTCGACGGCGGAACCAACGCCTACAGCGACGGCGTCCCCCACTTCGACGGCAGAACCGACCCCTACAGCGACGGTGTCCCCCACCGCCACAGCGGAGCCGACAGCCACCGCCGAACCCACCGCTGTTCCCACCGCGACCCCCACAGCGGCCCAGAAACAGGTGATAGGGGAGCTGACCCAGGTGCCGGAGGGCTTGCAGGGTATCTACAGCACTGTGGAGGAGCTGAAAGCGGCCCTGTTCTCCCGGGTTTCCGTCAGCAGCCCGGATTACACGGAAGGCAATGTGGCCTATTATGATGTGAAGCTCCAGCTCTGGAACGGCGAGACCGGCCAGTGGGAGGACGCCACGGAGGCGGATTTCCCGGAGACGGGCATCACCGTGCTGCTTCCCTATCCAGACGGGACGGACAGCAGCTATGATTTCATCATCGTGCATATGTTCACCCTCACCTCCCAGCGCCTGGGCATTACGGCGGGGGACACGGAGACCCCCAATATCACCAAAACGGACGATGGCCTGGTCGTCACTCTGACGGGCCTGTCCCCGGTAGCCGTCGCCTGGAAGGAAACGGAGCCGGAGGCCACCGCCGCCCCCACGGCCACAGCCACACCGGCCACAACATCCGCCCCCAACACCGGCGACGCCGCAGCCCCCGCCCTCTGGCTGGCCGCTCTGACCCTCTGCGCCGGAGGCTTGGGAATCCTGGTTGGAAAACGGAAGCGGACACGGTAAGATAAGCGATTAAGATAAATGAGGCACTCACCCCAAAAGGGTAAGTGCCTCATAAATATTGCGCCGTTACGCACTCTTCTTCAAAAGATAGCTGTCGGCGGTGGATTCATCCAGGTCGAACATCTCCATAATGGCCTTTTTGATGTTATCCTCCGACTGCTGAAACCGATGACCGGCTTCGATTGTAGCGACAATCGCGGACTCCTTCCGCATTTCTTCTAATATTCCGCTCATGCTCTGGGAACCTCCGTTACGCACTCTTCTTCAGAAGGTAGCTGTCGGCGGTGGATTCGTCCAGGTCGTATTTTTCCATGA
>JAJQFY010000217.1 GCA_021200935.1 Oscillospiraceae bacterium | reverse complement strand
GGTGTAGCGGTACAGATTCACCGCTCCCACCCGTGTAGTCAATGCATGGGGCAAACCACTTGTTTGTTTTACGTTCCTGTGCTACAATACTCATGGCGATTGAGTCCTTTCGTTAGATATGATGGTTGTGGTGACTTTATTATTCTAACAAACTCAATCGCTTTTTTCTATACTCTGGTCTCACATCTATTGTAAAGCTACACAATTTCCCCAAAAGGCGCAAAACACACTCTTGCAAAACCTGTGCGGTTTGGTATAATAAGGCGAGTGCTTTAAAAACAAAATACATTACATATGGAGAGTGAACCCATGGCCTACACTTATGAAGACTACAAAAAGATCTATGAGTCCAAAAAGGGTACTGTGGACCAGGCGCTGGATCTGATCCAGTCCGGGGACGTTATCTGGTGCTCCAACAACTACAACGAGCCCACCGCCCTCTTTGGCCGCCTGCACGAGATCGCCCCCCGGGTGGAGAACGTCATCGTGTACAAAAGCCGCATCGGCGACTATCCCTTCCTGACCACCCCGGGCATGGACGGACACATCAACTGCGCCAACTACTTCTACGGCCCCAGCTACCGCAAGGCCCACAAAATGCGTAACGCCATGTTTATCCCCGTTGACCTGCCCAACTACTACCGCAGCGTCAATATGCACCGGCCCTGCAACATCTTCACCGCCCAGGTCTCCCCCATGGACGAGCATGGCAACATGTACATCGGCATGAACCAGACCATCGAGTACTACGCCGTGAAGGACGCCATCGAGCAGAAGAAGAAGATCATCCTGGAGGTCAACCCCAACCTGACCTACATGAACGGCTCCGTGGCCGTGCCTGTGGAGGCCGTCACCCTGCTGTATGAAGTGGACACCCCGGAGTACTGCATCGGCGGTATGCAGACCACCGAGCTGGAGGACCAGATCGGCAAGACCGTGGCCGGCCTGATCGACGACGGCGACACCATCCAGATGGGCATCGGCGGCATCCCCGACACCGTGGGCCGCTATCTGCTGACCAAGAACGACCTGGGCCTGCACACCGAGCAGTTCACCTCCTCCATGGCCGACCTGATCGACAAGGGCGTCATCACCGGCAAGAACAAGGCGTATGACAAGGAGCTGCATGTGGGCGTGTTCGCCGACGGCACCCATGAGCTGTATAAATACCTCCACGACAACCCCAAGTGCGTTATGAAGCCCGGCCCGGAGGTAGTCAACCCCTTCAACATCGCCCGGCAGGATCACATGGTCTCCATCAACACCCTGGTGGAAATCGACCTGACCGGCCAGATCTGCGCGGAGAGCATCGGCCCCACCCAGTATTCCGGCTCCGGCGGCGGCTTCTGCTTCACCCTGGGTACCTATTACGCCGAGCATGGCAAGGGCATCATGGCCTTCACCAGCCGCACCAAGAAGGGTATGCCCAAGATCAAGGCCCAGCTCACCCCCGGCGCTATCGTCACCCATCAGCGGAACTATGTCCAGTACGTCGTCACCGAGTACGGCTATGTGAATCTTCGCGGCATGGACGTCCGTGAGCGCGCCAAGGCCCTGATCTCCATCGCCCACCCCGACGACCGGGACGCGTTGGATGCCGCGGCGAGGGAGCTGTGCTACTACTAAAAATCATTTGAAAAGGCGGAGCCTTTTCAAATGAGGGGGGCTGCGGCCCGACTGCAGCGCACGGCTTGCCCGCCTTTGGCGGGAAAGCCGCACGTTTGCGGGCCGATAGGAATTTTTTCCGACGTACACGCCGCCGGAAAAAATAATCCAACTTTATTTGCGCCTGCGGGCGCAAACTCTGCGAGGCTTTTTCTTTCAAGAAAAAGAACCAAAAAGAATCTCTTAAATCACAGCGAGGCCGCAGCGTTTGGCTGCGGCCTCGTTTGTGATTGGGGTCTGGCGCGGGACGCCCCCTCCGGCGAGCGCCTTTGGCGCCGCCACCTCCCCGCAATGCGGGGAGGGAACCCCTCCACCGCCTAGCGGCGGTCCCCCTCCCCTTTTACCCGCAGGGCACTTCGCAGGGGAGGCTTTAGAGGTTGCTTGTCGTGCAATTTCGCTTTTCAACATAAGTGTATCTAAAAACGCATAACAAAAAAGTACAACAAACACCGATGGCGCAGCCGAGGGGTGAGCCTCCCCTGAAAGGGGAGGGGGACCATGCGATAGCATGGTGGAGGGGTTCCCAGCGCGGGCGCAGCCCGCCGCTGGACTCCCCCGCCATAAGCGGGGGAGTCGGCGGCGCCAACGGCGCTCGCCGGTGGGGGCCTCCCCCCGCGCCAGACCCAAATCCACACGCCAAAGGCCCAGCAGGGGGCGCAGCCCCCGCGCTGGCCAAGAACGTCAGATTATGCGCGGCGAGGAACCCGCCGCCCAAAATAGAAGGACTATCTTATGAAACGTGCGATGTTCTATGGTATCTTAGCCTCGTTATTTTTCGCCTTTACCTTCCTGCTGAACCGAAGCATGAACCTGTCCGGCGGGTATTGGCTGTGGAGCGCGGGGCTGCGGTATATTTTCATGCTGCCCATGCTGGGGCTGCTGGTGGCGGTGTCTCCGGGACGTGGACTGCGGCCTGTGCTGGCGGCCATCCGGGAAAAGCCCTGGCAGTGGATTTTGTGGAGTACGGTGGGCTTCGGGCTGTTTTATCTGCCCCTGACATTGGCCTCGGTGTACGGGGAATCCTGGCTGACCGCCGCCTCCTGGCAGCTCACCATTGTGGCGGGGGTGCTGCTGACCCCCCTGTTCGGGCAGCGGATCCCCCTGAAAAACCTGGGGATGAGCTGTCTCATCCTGGTGGGCGTGCTGCTGCTCCAGCTTCAAAACCTGTCCGCCGGGACTGGGAACGTCCTGGCCGCCCTCATTCCCATCCTGGTGGCGGCCTTCGCCTACCCCCTGGGGAATCGGAAGATGATGACGGTCTGTCCGCCGGACATGGACGCCATAGAGCGGGTGTTCGGCATGACATTGTGCAGTATGCCCTTCTGGATCGTATCCTGCGCCGTGGCGTACTGCAATGCAGGCTGGCCCACCGGGGGGCAGACGGTGCAGTCCCTGGCCGTGGCCCTGTTTTCCGGGGTCGTCGCGACGATATTGTTCTTCCACGCCACCGACCTGGTGAAGGGGAACCAGGGCAGGCTGGCCGCCGTGGAGGCCACCCAGTGCGGAGAGGTGGTGTTCACCCTCCTGGGGGGCGTCCTGGTGCTGGGGGACAATCTCCCCACCCCCGCCGGATTCGCTGGCCTGGCCCTGATCGTCGTCGGCATGGCCGCCAACAGCCTCCTGGCCGCCCAGCCAGGGGACGGGAAATAGCCCCCCCAGGCCCAAACAAAAATCTCCCACGGAAAGCACCCGCTTCCATGGGAGATTTTCGTTATAAATTCCAACGCCGCGTGATATAGTTCCCCTAGAGTAGACACTCGAAAAAGCAAAAAATCGAGGCTACACTAAGGAGGCTATTATTATGGCAAGAAGCAGTCACAAGAACAAGAAGTACAGTCCAGAATTAAAAATTGCCGCAGTGCAAGCCTATCTTGCAGGAGAGGGAAGTCAACGAGAAATTTGCAAAAGATTTCATATACCAGCAAAACGAAC
>JAJQFY010000201.1 GCA_021200935.1 Oscillospiraceae bacterium | reverse complement strand
CCATGCGGGGGTTCCCCTTTCCTGTCGTTGTAAAGCAAGTGTAAAGTTTGATTCTTAAATTCAGATTAAGTCTATATTAATTTTTTGTAACATAGCGGCGGCGATTTTTCTGTTGGCACAAGGGGGCAAAGCTGGTATAATTTTATGGATAGGATGTATCAGAAGGATTCGGCACCGACAGGAGGGCTTGACAGTGAAAACCTATACCATCGTGGGAGGGGTGAACGGGACGGGCAAGAGCAGCCTGACCGGCTCCTTAAAGGCGCAGACAAGAGACCTGGGGGCGATTATAGATATAGATAAGATTACTGCGGAGGCGGGAGCCTCTCCCCTGGCGGGGGGAAGGCTGGCCCTGGGACGCATATGGTCATGCCTGGAGCGGGGGGTGTGCTTTACGCAGGAATCCACCCTGTCCGGCCATTTCGTCGCCAAAACGGCCAGGGAGGCCGTGGAGCGGGGGTATTATGTAAGGCTGTACTATGTGGGCCTGGACAGCGTGGAGGAGAGCGTGAGCCGTATCGCGAACCGGGTCGCCCGGGGCGGCCACGATATTGATGCCGACATTGTCCGCCGCCGCTTCGCCGCCCGCTGGCCCTCCCTGGCGGCGGTGCTGCCCTATTGCAACGAGGCCCTGTTCTTCGACAACGACAACGGCTTTGTGGAGGTAGCCGAATACCGCAACGGGGAGCTGCTCCCCAAAGGCGACCGCCGCCCCCAGTGGCTCCGGGAGCTGGCGGCGTATTTGAAGGAGCATCCTCCGATTGGATGAGTAAATACTTTTCCCCGTTTTTAACCAAATTTAAGGTTCGTGTGCTACACTGAGCGGGACATACAGAAATTCAGAGAAGGCAGGTCGATGGGATATGAAGCTGCTGCTGGTGGAGGATGAGCGGGCGCTGTCGCGGGCCGTCACCGTGATTTTAAAGAAGAATAATTACACAGTGGACACGGCCTATGACGGGGTGGAGGCCCTGGAATACCTGGAGGCCGGGGGCTATGACGGGGTGGTTATGGACATTATGATGCCAAAAATGGACGGCATTGCCGTCCTGACCCGCATGAGAGAGCGGGGGGATCGGACGCCGGTGCTGCTGCTTACCGCCAAGGCGGAGATAGACGACAAGGTGCAGGGCCTGGACAAGGGGGCCAACGACTACCTGACAAAGCCCTTCGCCGTGAAGGAGCTGCTGGCCCGGATCCGGGCCATGACCCGCACCCAGACCGCCCAGGCGAACTCCAAGCTCCAGGTGGGGAACATCGCCCTGGACAGCGCCACCTTTGAGCTAAGCTCCCCCACAGGCAGCTTCCGGCTGGCGAACAAGGAGTTTCAGGTCATGGAGCTTCTGATGCGCTCGCCCACCACCCTGATTTCCACAGAGCGGTTTATGGAGCAGGTGTGGGGCTATGACAGCGAGGCGGAGGTAAACGTGGTGTGGGTGTACATCTCCTACCTGCGGAAAAAGCTGGCCGCCCTCCACGCGGACATTCAGATTAAGGCCACCCGGAACGCGGGCTACTGCCTGGAGACAGTGACATGATACGCCGCCTGCAAATCAAGCTGATTACTGCGGCCATGCTGTCCCTGGCCCTGGTGCTGGCCGTTATCTTCGGCATTGTGGCCCTGCGGAGCTACCGGGTGGTGGCGGCGAACGCCGATGAGATTCTGGACATTCTGGCGGACAATGAGGGGAAATTCCCCGACATGGACATCACCGTCTATATGGAGGGGGAGGAGATATGGGGCTTCAATGCCTATAATTATGAAGAGATTCCCTATGAGTCCCGGTATTTCTCTGTCATGCTGACCCCCGATGGGGCAGTGCTGACCGCCGACCTGGGCCAGATTGCCGCCGTGGACGAGGCCGCCGCCGAGGATTACGCCCGCACGGTTTTGGACGGAGGCCGGGAGCGGGGCTTTGTAGAGGGGTACCGCTATATCGTCCAGCCGCTGGACGGCGGCGGCACACGCATTATTTTCCTGGACTGCGGCAGACTTCTGTCCACCTACCGCCTGGGACTTTTCACCACCGTTGTGGTGACGGTGGCGGGCCTGGCCGCCGTGCTGCTGGTGATGATGCTGCTGTCCAAGCGGATCATACGGCCCATTGTGGAGAGCTATGAAAAGCAGCGCCGGTTTATCACCGACGCCGGACACGAGATAAAAACCCCCCTGACCATCATCGACGCGGACGCGGAGGTGCTGTCTATGGAGCTGGGGGAGGACAACGAGTGGCTCCTGGACATCCAGGCCCAGACCCGCCGGCTGACGGAGCTGACGAAAAACCTGATTTTCCTGTCCCGAATGCAGGAGGCCGACGACAGGGAGCAGATGATCGACTTTCCCGTCTCCGACGTGGTCAGCGAGGCGGCCCAGTCCTTCCAGGCCCTTGCCAAGACCCAGGACAAGGTGCTGATGCGCCAGGTACAGCCGCTGCTGACCCTGCGGGGGGACGAGAAGGGGGTTCGCCAGCTTGTCTCCATCCTGCTGGACAACGCCCTGAAATATTCCCCCCAGGGGGGCGTTATTCTGCTGACGCTGGGAAAGGCCGGGAAGGCCAATCTCCAGCTCAGCGTGGAAAACCCCGCCCCCAACCTGACCAAAAAGGACATGGAGCATATGTTTGACCGCTTCTACCGGGGGGATGAGTCCCACAACTCCCAGACCGGGGGCTACGGCATTGGCCTGTCCATCGCCAAGGCCATTGTGTCGGCCCAGCGGGGGCGCATTGCCGCCGCCTCCAGGGAAAACGGCAACCTGGTCATTACCATTACCCTGCCCGGCCTTGTGACAGAGAGCCCGCAGAAAGGGGATAAGCTATTATGACACTGGAAGAATTTTACGGCCCCGCCCTGCCCGCGCTGCGGGAGGCGGAGGCGCATATTTTGGGCCTGATCGCCCAGTCTCCCTATTCCCAGGAGACGGAGGAGGGCTTGCAGTCCGTCCTCTATTGCCGCTCCCGGCTGAAAAGCCCGGAGAGCATGGCGAAAAAGCTCCAAAAGCGGGGCTTTCCCGTCACTGTGGAGAGCGCCCTTACAAACGTCCACGACGCCGTAGGCGTCCGGGCGGTCTGCGCCTTTACAGACGATGTCTACGCCCTGTACGCCTGGCTGATTCAGCAGCCCTCCCTGACCGTGACGGAGGTGAAGGATTATATCGCCTTCCCCAAGTCCAACGGCTACCGAAGCCTGCACCTGATCCTGAAAATCCATGAAGGCCCCGGCGCGGGCGTGACCGTGGAGCTGCAAATCCGCACCATTGCCACCGACTGCTGGGCCGCCCTGGAGCATCAGATAAAATACAAGCGGGAGGTCAGCCACGCGGAGCTGATGGAGGATGAGCTGAAGCGCTGCGCCGACGAGATCGCCTCCGTAGACCTGTCCATGCAGACCCTGCGTGACATCATCCGCGCAGACGTGGACGCGGACGTGATGGCATAAATCGGAGCATACAGCGGCAGGGGCTGTATCACAACGAAATTGGTCTTAATGCGGCCCTCCCCCCCTTTTTTTTCAGCAACTCAGCGGGATATTATCAGAACGAATCGTTTTGGTAATATCCCGCTTTTTGTTGGCAAAAAATGCAGTTCACGGCAAAAATCCGTCCATTCGTCAGGATTTGTTGCCG
>JAJQFY010000185.1 GCA_021200935.1 Oscillospiraceae bacterium | reverse complement strand
CATGAGCATAGACACATCTAAAAACACAGGTACACCCCAAACGCACAACAAACACTGTCGGCGCCAGCCGCAGGGTTAGCCTCCCCTGAAAGGGGAGGGGGACCGCCCGAACAGGGCGGTGGAGGGGTTCACCTCCCCGCATTGCGGGGAGGTGGCGGCGCCGCAGGCGCTCGCCGGAGGGGCCGTCCCGCGCCAGACCCAACCCAGCGCACCGCTCGCCGGAGGGGCCGTCAGCCCTCCACGGGCATTTGAATCAGCAAGTACACCAGCGCCGACCCTTCCGTGGCCCCATCCGGGGCTTGCAGCAGCAGCTTCTCCCCGGCGGGGGGAATTACCAGGCGCTGGATCCGATAACACCTCATGTCGGCGGCGCAGATGTCCGCGCCGTCCAGGAAGAGGGTCGGCTCCGCCTCGGTTCCCAGGGTGATCGCCCCCTCCCCGTCGAAGGGTTCCGTGATTTCGCACTCCACGGTCAGCACTGCCGCCTTCGGGGGGAGGCGGAAGCACACGCTCCCCCCGCCGGTCAGGGTGCCGCACAACCGCCAGCGGGCGGAATTGTCCGCCGGGGCGTAGTTCTGGGCGTACCAGGCGCCGAGCTGGTTTACATAAGAATTAAACTGGGTCAGCTCGTTCTCGTACTGGGTATACTCCCCGTTGGCGTAGTCGATCATGGCCCCCAGCCAGGCGGTGTAGAGGGGCCGCCATCTGTCCGGCAGGAGGAGGCGCTTGTCTCCGTCATCCGGGAGGGTGTATAGCTCCTCTATTCTCCACTGCAAAAGCACCTGCTCCCACAGGGCGGATTCCAAGTCCTCGATCCATTCTGTCAGCCGCTCCTGGCTGTAGGCGCTGGGCCGCATTTCCTCCGCCCAGGCGAGAATATCGTTCAGTGTCATTGGGTCTGTACTCCTTTCATACTCTCTTCAGATTAAAATGGGACATTTTAATCTGAACTTTTGAAGCGCCTAAGAGCCGCGCAAAAGCGCGGTTGACGCTTCAAAAGGCGTCTCATACGAAATCTACGCCGTTGCGGCGGCTATTAAAACAAGCCATTTTCAATGTCTTGTTTTAATCAGATTTCAGTATCATTTCCAGGGTCGGCTCCGCCGTCTGCTGGCGGAGAAGGGCCTGCTTGGTCTGGCTGGCGCCGGGATAGTGTAGCTGCTCCATCTTCCGCCAGAAGAGAAGCCTGGTCTCCGGCAGGGACGGGT
The DNA here is from genome assembly GCA_021200935.1 of Oscillospiraceae bacterium. Taxonomy (GTDB): domain Bacteria; phylum Bacillota; class Clostridia; order Oscillospirales; family Oscillospiraceae; genus CAJOIG01. Next base: position 2,439 of record JAJQFY010000185.1, on the reverse strand, counting down.
CTCCAAAGGCTCCGGCGGTGAAATAGGCCTGGGTCTCCTGCCACATGGCGGTTCTGTCCGCCGCCAGGGCCTGGGCGCTGTCGCAGGAGAACAGAAAGCGGTCGTTCCAGCGGTATGCCCCGTCCTCCTCCTGTTCCAGAAAATCCCAGCGGTTCCACTCCTCGTCCACCGGCTCCCCGTTCTCGTCCCGGCCAATAACAGGCCGCCGCTCGTCGGCGTAGGCAAGCTCAAACTTAAACAGGGCCTCGAACAGCCGCGCCCAGCAGGCATTTTTCATCACCCGCTTGGACTGGAGCCGCCCGGCGGTCTGGTTCGCGGCAAACTCCTTGGCTACCCCGCTGGTGGCGGTGGCGTCCTTCCGGCCCTGGTAGGAATCGGTGATGCCCACCAGATCCCGGGCCTCCTGGTAGACATAATCCATGTAGGCCAGGGGCTGCTCCACGTCGCATTTCAGGTCGTAAACCCCCAGATAATTCCGGTCGGCCACGTTTTTCAGCCGGATGGCCTTGGCCACCCCGGTGTCCACCCGGATGGAGGGGTCGGGGGGCAGGGTGATATAGCTGCCGGAGGCCAGGAGCTGGTCGATGATGCTCTTTTCCAGGCGGTTGATGGTGTTCTGCTGGTCGGCGACCTTATCCACGTCCGATTCCCCCAGGAGCTGGCCGTAGACGGAGACGGATTTTTGCAGGAACACGGGGAAGATGTCTGGTTTATAATAAGGTATCAGGTTCGGCTCCCCGGTGATGGGGTCGGCCCCCGGGATGACGGAGCCGTCGGAGCGCTGGACAGGGAGCCACAGCTCCTGAAAGGGTTCCAGGGCGGTCTCCATCTGACCGCCGCAGAGGGGGCAGACCCGGCCCGGCTCCTCCTGGTCTTCCTCCTCCGCCTCCGGGGGCATATCCCCCGGCTGCACCGCCCCGCAGTCATGGCAGCGGCACAGCAGGCGGCCCTGGCAGTCCTCCAGATCCGCCAGCACGGTATCCTCCACCCAGGAGAACAGGCCGATGCCCCCCCTGGTCGTTTTTGTAGTAGGCCGCGTATTGGGTCACAAGCTGGTCGGAGGGGGGCACGTCCCCGCCCCGGACATCCGGCTGCTCCTCCCCCAGGTCGGCCACGTCCACCCCGTACCGGCGGCGGATGAAGCTCTTGGTCTGGGGCAGCTTCAGGATGAAGTCGTCCATCTCCCACAGATCCCCGGTGACGCCGGGCTGGGGGACAAGCTGCTTGGGGTGTACCACGGACACCACGCTCTGCCCCATGCCCCCGGGGACGGGCCGGGTGCTGTCCCATTCCAGGACGAACAGGCCGCCCCCCTGGATGGGAACCGTCCGCTCCATCTGGTCGTTGAGAATCTCCATGGGGAGCTGATCCAGCTTGTTGCGGAGCATATCCTCGATGAGGCAGGCCAGATGCTCGTCCTTCCGGCGGAGGGCCGTCACCTTGGGCTGGGGGATGTTGGCGTCCACCTGGGCCTCGATCAGCTCCGCCGCGATATTCCGCACATGGGGGGTGGAACGCACCACGTCCCCGTCCACAAGCTGGTCGATCCGGCTCCGGCCCCGGTAGATCTCCTCCCGCCTGTCCATCTTCTCCACCTCCGGGGTGAAGGCGTTCTCGTAGCTGGTCAGCTTGTCCTGCCAGTATTCCAGTTTTTGTCGTTGGTTGGTTGTCATGGTCTCTCCTTTGGTTTAGTGGTTAGCTGTTAGTGGTTACACCGCCCGCAGGCGGTGTGCAGCGCGCAACCGCGCATAGCGCGGCTCTTAGCGCGTGCAGTGGTTAGACAGCAGGGGGCCGAAGGCCCCCGCGCTGGCTAAAAACGTCAGATTATGCGCGGCGAGGGATTTTTTCGTCAGGTCGTGATGTGACGACGCAGGCGTACATAGGTACGTCAAGGAGGCACAGCGCGGCCTGGCGGAAAAAGACCCGCCGCCCCGGTTGTCCGCCGCGCCAGCCTTACACCAGGGTCGCGCCTCCATCGAGACCGCCGCCCAGAACGAAGCGCCAATCCACAAACCCGGCGGACAGTCTGGCATATCCATCCCAAATATTCTCGTCATTGGCTCCCAGCCTGCTGGTGATCTCGCAGTCCACCCGGTCAAGCCACACCGCGCCGTCGCACTGGTCGTTGTAGGAGCTGTCCATCAGGAACCAGGGAGCGGCGTTGGTGCTGCCGATGTAGTCGTTGAGATAGGGCCAGACCAGCACACGCATGGAGCCGAAGAGGTAGTTGAAGTCGTTGTTGGCGGTGCCGGGGGCCTCGTAGGAGCCGAGAACGGCGAACACATCCCGCTTCAGCGCGGCGATATTGGGGATGATGATGGTGTCCGGCTCCAGGCCCAAGGTCTCCCCGTTGTCCCCCTTGTAGTTCTGCATGGCGGTCATGGCCGCGCCCAGAGCGTCCTCGGAAAAGGCGTCGGAGAACATATTCACCTGGGCCGC
>JAJQFY010000080.1 GCA_021200935.1 Oscillospiraceae bacterium | reverse complement strand
AGCATCCTTTACAGTGTAGCACAGCCCTTGGAGTGGGGCTTTATAAACTACTACTCTATAATACAAGGATTCTATTTATTATGAAACGCAAAAAGACCAGCTTGACCGCCATTTTGCTGTCCCTTGTTCTGATTTTTGCCGTGGGCGTTACCATGGTCACAGGATGCGCCTGCGAGGAGATCCCCTCCGATACGGGGGAAACCGCCATAGAGGAGGAGGGGGAAATCCTCTCCAACACAGGGGAGATCGCCATAGAGGAGGGCGGCGAGGAATCCAGCGCCGCCAGCAAGTCGGCAGAGGTTCCCGGCGAAGGGGAATACGCGGTGGAAAACGCCGCCGACGGCCAGGGAACCGCCTTCGCCCAGGCCCATATCCTCGCGGAGGAAACGGGCTGCACCATTGCCATTGGCACCAGCTATCAAAAGCGCTTCACCACGGAAAAGGGAACCCAGACCCCTTACGCCGCCTTTCGCGTCACCGTTTCCAGCATTTCCAGCGACGGGGGCAGCTATAAAATCATCATTGCAGGCAGCGACGGCTACGCCTATATGAGCGCGGCGCAAACCGGGGATTTCACCGTCACCATTCAGGACGCGGTATCGGACGCCGCATATACCGTCTATATCCTGAACTATGCCGCCGTCCCAATCACAGCGGACATCACCATATCCGGCAGCAACTGACCCCCAAAAACCAAGCAAGACCCGGTGCGATTTGATTTCGCACCGGGCCGTTTTTCTGCTGTTGCCGTGTGTAGATTACGGCAGCTTGGTGTCGCTTAGCTGGGTATAGATGCCGTTCCAGATGCCGGATCCCATGGTGGCGGAGACGGCGTCGGAGAACTGGTCGTTGGAGCCCATACCGGCCACATAGTCGGTGGCGTCCACAAAGCCATAGGCGAAGGTCATCTGCTCGTTGACGATCTGGAACAGACGATAGATGGCCACCACATACTCGAAGTTATACAGGTCGCTGCCAAACTCCGTCAGGCTGGCGCCGGAGTTGGTGGCACCGGCGGCCAGCCACCAGGCGGCCACGGCCAGCTCCTCCTCGCTGGCGTCGGCCAGGTCGGTCATGTCCTCCACGGAGCGGGCGGTGCGGTTGGCCCCGATATACACGGCTGTCTCTCCATTGATCTCATTTTCCCCTGCCACGGCGGTGTAATCGCCATAGGCCATGTTGGGGGCGTAGGTGGTGAGCTGCATTTCCGTGCCGTCGGCCAGGGTCAGGGTGGCGGTGTTCTGGTCATACTCATCGTTCACCGCATAGATGATGGTGGTGTACCCGTCCTCGCCGGTGGAGAGGTAATAGGCCACGTTCCCCTCGGCGGCCAGGCCGGAAATGACGATCTCATCCCCCTGGATGGAGACTGTCACGTCCTGGGCCTCCTGGGTCAGGGCGCTGTCCAGATAGACAGCCACGGCATCCGCGCTGCCGGTGGGGGCGTACTGGCAGGCCTCGTCCGCCTCATACACGCCGTAATAGGCAGCGGTAGCCTCACCCCCGGCGTTCACGAACACGTAGTTGCTCAGGGCCAGCATACCGCTCAGGTCGGCGGAGGCGCCGGTATTGCCGCTGGCCTCGCCGCTGGCGCTGGCCTCATCGGAGGCGCTGTCGTCCGCCTCATCGGAGGCGGCGGTGTCGGCGGCTTCCTCTGCGGTCTCCTCAGAGGCGACAACGGTCAGGGTGCCATAGCCCTCTGTGGCCATGACCTGGGCGCCGTCGATGACGATCTCATCCCCGTTTTCATCCACAATGCTACCGTAGATATACAGGGATGCGCCGTCGGCGATGGAGGCGGTCAGGGTGCCGTCGGTGGTGACGATGGTGTTGTCCCCATAGAGGTAGACGGCGATCTCGCTGTCAAACAGGGCGTCATACACCTCGTCCCCCTGGCCCAGGGAGTCGTTGTGGTTAATGGTGGTGCTGGCCGCCAGGGAGGCAAGGCCGCTGCCGGACAGGTTCACGGTGCTGTCCGCCAGGGTCAGAATCAGGTTCTCGCCCTTGGTCACGGAAACCAGGGTGGAGCCGGAGGAGTTCATCACGGAGTTTACCAGGGTCAGGGAGCCGGTGTCGGTGATGAGAGAGGTGGTGTTCTGGAAGGAGGCGGTGCCTACATTCAGAATGGAATTTTCAAAATACTGAGAGGCGAAGCCGTTGCCGCCCACAGAGTTGCCGTACACGCTGTTTTTGACGATCAGGGTGGTCGGCTCGTCCGTCACGTTGCCGCCTGCGGCGATGGAGTTTTCAAACACCTGATAGCCGCCCCAGAAGTCGGAGCTGTACACACGGCCCGCGCCCACGGCGTAGGAGTTCAGATAGTGGATGGTGCCGTTATACAGGTTGTTGGTCAGGTGCTGGCTGCTGGAATAGGCCACGGCGTTTTCCACCAGAAGGCTGGCGCCGAAGGCCACATAAGCCGTACCGGCCATGGAGCCGCCGGAGCCGGAAATCACCAGGGAGCCGTCGGTGGAGGTCATGGTCACGTCTGTGTCCGCGCCCACGATGGCAATGCCGGAGCCGATGCCCTCCCGGTAATAGGCGTTCCGCAGGGTGGCGTTATAGATGACGCCCCGGTCGGTCAGGGTACCCATGGCGGCCTCCGCCCCGTCCACGGCGGTGTCCGGGCTGGTCAGGTCAAGCTCTGTGCCGATGTAGGACACCGGGTCGCCCAGGTAGGTATAGGCGTTGCTGGCGGTGCCGATGGGGGTGTTCACGAAATCATAGCCGGACATCACCAGCCAGGTGTCGTCCGAGCTTTCGGTCATACCGGCCTCCAGCTCGCCTTCCCCGGTGTAGACATGGCCGAAAAACTGGGTCATGTCCGCGTAATCGGAGCCGACAGCCTCCGCGAGAGAGGCGTCCGCATAGGAGGCGGAGGCCACGCAGTCCCGCACCGCGTACAGCACGCTCAGGGCCTCCAGCTTGGACAGCGGCGTATCGCCCGCCGGGGCCTCCTCCTGGCCCATGACCACGGCGGAAACGGCGGCGATTTTCGCCTCGTTGGTGTAGTCGTCCGGGGCGGTCTTTTCCCCGCCGTCATAGGCGGCGGCAGCCTCCGCCAGGGCGACAGCCGTCTCCACGCCCTGGTCGGTCAGACTGCTCCAGGCGGACTGGAAGGCGTTGTACAGGCCCACATAGACAAATTCTACCGTGGCCGTGTCGAACACCCCCAGGCTGGTGACAATATCGCCGTTTTCGTCGGTGATATTCTCCAGCAGGTAGCCGCTGGCGCCGGTGTCCCGCTCCGCCGCCAGGGCGGAGGCCGGAAGCATGGCCACCAGCATGAGCAGGCACAGCGCAGAGGCCAGAAGCGCCCGCAGGTTTTTACGTGTTTTCATAATCGTTTCCTTTCCTTTTCGATTTGGCTTTGCGTCTGTCCCGCCCCACAGCTCCCAAACCAGGCGGGACAGGGCTTGCTCCCGCCATTGTACCACAGCCGTGACAAACTTTCCACGAAAATAAAAGGATTCTATTTTGGCAATATTGCACAAATCATAGAGGCGTTATACCCCGGAAAGCGGGGAATACAGCAAATCTCTCCGCTCACAGCAGCCCGTTTTTCCCCAGGACGTCCTGGATGATGTCCGCCGCCTCGTCCACCAGGGCCTCGGTGTGGGTAGCCATCAGGGAGGTGCGGAGGAGGCACTCGTG
>JAJQFY010000005.1 GCA_021200935.1 Oscillospiraceae bacterium | reverse complement strand
GTCACGCGCACGGCGGTTTGCGGCCGGGGGGAGGCGCTGCTTCTCCCCTCCCCCGCCAGGATAGAGCCGATATGCCCCGTCTTCGGCAAATGCGGGGGCTGCGCCGCCATGCACATGACCTACAACCAGGAGCTGCAATGCAAGCTGGAACGGGTCAACGACGCCCTCCGGCGCATTGGGGGCCTGACGATTCAGGCGGAGACCATTCTGGGCGCGCCCCAGCAGGAGGGGTATCGGAACAAGGGCATTTACAACTTCGCCCCCGGCCCGGTCTGCGGCTTTTACCGCGCCCGCAGCCACGAGGTGATCCCGGCCCGGCGGTGCTATTTGCAGCCCCCCTCCTTTGACCGGGCCGCCGATGCGCTGCTCCAATGGATGAAGGAAAAGGACATCCCCGCCTATGACGAGTGCACCGGGGACGGGGCTGTGCGCCATCTGTTTCTGCGCCGCACGGCCAGGGACTTCGCCGCCTGCATCGTGTCCGCCAGCCCCCTGCCGGAAAGCGCCGCAGACGCTCTCCGGGCGGCCTGCCCGGAGCTGACCGGCGTGCTGCTGTGCGAAAACCGCAGCCGGGGCAACACCGTGCTGGACGGCCCCATCCGCCTTCTATGGGGCCGGGACACCGTGGAGGAAACCCTGTGCGGCGCGGTGTTCGAGCTGTCGCCCCTCACCTTTTTCCAGGTCAACACCCGCCAGGCGAAGGCGCTGTATACCCTGGCCGGGGAATACGCGGAACCGGCGGGCAAGACGGTGCTGGATCTATACTGCGGGGCCGGAACCATCGGCCTGTCCGTAGCGCGGGACGCCGCCAGGCTCATCGGCAGCGACATCGTCCCCTCCGCCGTTGAAAACGCCAAACGAAACGCCGCGAAAAACGGCGTGAAAAACGCGGAATATTTTTGCGGTGACGCAAAAAACGTGGCCCAAAAGCTGGCCGCCGACGGCCTGCACCCCGACATCATCATCGCCGACCCGCCCCGCAAGGGCATGGACGAGCCAGTGCTGTCCGCCATCGCCGCCATGGCCCCGGAACGCCTGGTCTACGTCTCCTGCGACCCCGCCACCCTCTCCCGCGACCTCCGCCGCTTAACAGCCCTGGGCTACGCCCCGCAAAAATGCACCGCAGTAGATATGTTCCCCCGGTGCGCCCATGTGGAGACTGTTTGTGCTTTAAGCCGCGTGAAATAAAGCCTTCAGGATTGACAATCCGGCTCCTGGCAGGGAATGATTGCCTGGCGCGCCCCTCTATTGGCCTTGCTGCCGATAGGGGGGCGCGTTATTTTGGCTGTCAGCCGCCCACGCCGGGGGATTCTGGGTTACTCTCTATGACGGCCCGCTTTACGGCGGGGATGGAGGCGGGGGATACGGACAGCTCGTCTATGCCGATATCCATGTAAAAATTGGTCAGCGCCGTATTGGCGGCGGACTCGCCGCAGATGCCTACCCAGATACCGGCGGCGTGGGCGTTTTGGGCGGTGAGCTTCATCAGCCGAAGCACCGCCGGGTCGGCGGGGTCAAACAGGTCGCTGATGCGGGCGTTCATGCGGTCGGCGGCCATGGTGTACTGGGTCAGGTCATTGGTGCCGATGGAGAAGAAATCCACCTCCCTGGCCAGCACGTCGCTCATCACCGCCGCCGCGGGGGTTTCAATCATAATGCCGTACTGCACCGCCCGGCTGAAGGGGATGCCCTCCGCCTCCAGCTCCTGCTGAATTTCCGCCAGAAGCTCCTTGATTTTCCGCGCCTGGCCTAACTGGGTTATCATAGGGAACATGACGTTTAAATTCCCATAGACGGAGGCCCGGAGCAGCGCCCGCATCTGGGTACGGAAGATGTGCGGCTCCTTCAGGCAGATACGGATGGCCCGATAGCCCATGGCGGGATTCTCCTCCCCCTCTATGCCGAAGTAGGGGGCCTGCTTGTCACTGCCCAGATCCAGGGTGCGAACCACCACAGGCCGGGGGGCCAGCCGTTCCAGCACCTCTTTATAAATAAGGAACTGCTCCTCCTCCGTGGGAAAATCCGCGCTGTTCAGGTAGATAAACTCGCTGCGAAACAGGCCGACCCCGTCGCCCCCATGGGCGGTCACGGCGTCAATATCGTCCAGGCCGCCGATGTTTGCCACCACCAGCACCTTATGCCCTGTTGAGGTGACGGCCTCCCGCTCCTTATAGCCCTCCAGCGCCGACTGGTCGGCCCGGTAGGCCCTTTGCCTGGCCTGAAATTCCGCCAGCTCCTCCTCGTTCGGGTTCAGAACCACCTGGCCGGTGGTGCCGTCGATAGCTGCCGTACCCCCTTCGCCCAGTTGGTCAAAGTCCTCCCCCATGCCGACAATGCAGGGGATCCCAAGCGTCCGGGCCAGAATCGCGGAATGGGAGGTGGCGGAGCCGTACTTTGTGACGAATCCAACCACCTTTTCCTTATCCAGCCGCACCGTCTGGCTGGGGAGCAAATCGGCGGCGGCCACAATAACCGGGCGGTCAAACCTGGTGTCCCCGTCCCGAATCCCCTTGAGAATCCGTATCAGCCGCTGGGACACGTCCTGCACATCGGCGGCCCGCGCCTGCATATAATCGTCCCCCTCCATGGCCCGGAACATATCGGCTAGGCCCTCGGCGGTCTGCCAGATCGCCCACTCTGCGTTGACCCCCTGCTCCAGGGCCTCCGCGACCCCCTCGCAGAAGTCCGGGTCGTCCAGCATCATCCGATGAATATCGAAAACCTGCGCCGTGGCCTCATCTGTTTCGCAGGCCCTCTCATAAAGGGCATCCAGCTCAGACAGGGCCTGGGCGGCGGCGCTGTCATAGCGGGCCTTCTCCGCCGCGGGATCCAGCCCCTCCCGCCGCGTGACGGACAAGTCCGGCTTTTCCAGCCAAACCAGCTCCGCCACGGCTACGCCCGCCGACGCTCCGATTCCCTTCAACATACTCATATTTGAAGCCTCCAATCCATTTATGTTTCTTCGTCGTCCAGCTCATCGTAATTTACGGGGGACGGCCCGTCCTCTGCGGTATCGTTCGCCTGGGGCGCGTCCTGGCCGTTTTTGCGGTTTTTGCGGTTTTTCCGCTTCTGCCTCTTTTGGCGGCGGGCCTGCCGCGCCTTCTCCTCCTGCTCCCGCTGATAGGCCCGGCGGGCCTTTCTGTCATAGAGATGCTTCGGAACCGTGGGCCGAAATTCCACCCCCAGGGCCTCCGCCAGCGCCTGGGCCGTCACCTCGGCGGCGTACCCCTGGTGAATGCTGCTCAGGGTGGAGATGGAGGACAAAATCGTTCCGCTCTCGTCGGCCACCTGAATCACCCGCGTCGTGTGTCCGTCCACCGTCCGCTCCTCCGTAAACACGCAGGCCGCGGCGGACACATCGTCGGTTCGGCTTTGAAGGCCCCGAAGGGTAATTCGTTTTTCCTCCCGCTCCACCAGAACCGCAGAGCGAAACACCAGGACGTGATAAAAAGCCAAAAGAACGGCCCCCGCCCCAATCACCAGCAGGGCCAGCCAGGAAAAGGCGCACCAAAGCCACACCCCGGCAATCCCTGCCAGCAAAACATCTCCTATCAGACAGGACAGGCGAACCGCCTGCCCGGAGAGAGAAATTTTTTTCACAGCAGCCTCCTTCTTCATGGGCAAAACGCATATTGTATATATTTTGACGTATATTTATTTTAGCACATTATTACCAACGGTCAACCAAAATCTCTGACTGTTTTTGTTAATTATTGACACAATTTGTTAAAATGTTGCACGACTGTTTTTTGTCTGATAAAATGATATCAACGCGAGACAGACACACTGTTGGAAAGGATGAACCAGTATGGGACTCAATTATTTACGGATAGACGACCGTTTGATTCACGGCCAAATTGTCACCGCCTGGTGCGGGCATCTGAAAATTGCCGAAATCGTGGCCATTGACGACGCGCTGGCGGCCAACGCCACCCTTCAGTCCATTATGCTCATGGGCATTCCAAAGCAATATAAGTCCCATGTCGTCACCATGGCCCAGGCCAAGGAGCTGTTCGCCCAGTCCAGCGACGGCAACCGGCTGTTCGTCACCCGTTTCCCCCAGGATTTGGTAAATCTGCGGGAGGAGCTGAAGCAGTGTGAGCTGGTGATTATCGGCAACGCCGCGAAGCGGGCCGACACGAAGTACAACCTCACCAAGGGGGGCGGCAGCGTCTTTTTCGCCAGCGAGGAGGACATTCGCCTGTTCGACAGCATCAGCGCCGACGGGGTGAAGCTGATTTATCAGACGGTGCCGAAATCCCCGGCCAAGGAGTGGCCCGACATCCGCAGGGGCATCAAGCTGAAATAACGTATCCAATGGGGTTACTCCCCCCTGGAAATAAAAAAGAGTATGGAGGAAAACGTCTATGAACACTCTGCAAGTGATCCTGATCGCTCTGTTCATCTACCTGGGCGCTATTGGATCCATCGTGGGCAATACCATCGGCTGGTATTGTCTTGGCCGTCCGCTGATTGCGGCATTTGTGGTGGGGCTTATCATGGGAGATATGTCCACCGCCATGCTGGTTGGCATTCCTCTGCAAATCGCCTACCTGGCCAACGTCACGCCCGGCGGCGCGGTGGCCTGGGATCTGTCCTACGCGACCTACATAGGCACCGCCATGGCGATTGCCCTGAAGGGTACCGTCGGCGATGAGGCCGCGCTGATTGGTCTCGCCTTCACCGGCGCCGGTGTGGGCGGCGTGGTAGGCGGAACCATGTGGAACGTCCACTATGCGCTGGACGTGTTCGTCAACCGCTGGGCCAACAAGGTCGCAGCCTCCGGCAACACCAAAAAGATGTGGATGCCCAACGTTATCGGCGGGCAGGCCATCGGATTTTTGTGCCGCTTTATCCCCGCTGTCATCGTTCTCAGCGCCATCCGCGTGGCCGGGGCCGCCGGGGGCATCGCCATCCCGGACTGGTTTGTTACCGGCATCTCCGCCTTTGGCAGCATGATGGCTGCCCTGGGAATGGGCATCATCCTGTCCTTCCTGGTCAAGAAGGGCGTGCATTGGGCTATTTTCCTGGGCGGCTTCGTTCTGGTGACATATTTCAGTCTGAGCACCATGGCCGTGGCCGTGATTGCTACCATCGTGGCCGTTATCAGCTACTTCGTTATGAGCGGCAATACGACAGAGGAGGTTGCATAGCATGAAGACCGTCAGCAAAAAACACTGAAAAAGTCGTTTCTGAACTGGTTTTTCTGGAATGGCTGCTCTCAGCAGGCCGAAACCATGCTGGGCATGGCCTTTGGTCAGTCTATGGCCCCGGTGATCGAGGAGCTGTACAACACCAAGGAGGACAAGGCCGCCGCGCTTCAGCGCCACATAACCCTGTTCAACACCGAGTCCCAGGTCGGCTCCATCTGCAACGGCATCGCCATCGGCATGGAGGAGCAGCTAGCCAACGGCAACGGCAGCCCTGAGGCCATTCAGGAGGCCAAGGTAGCCCTCATCGGCCCCACCTCCGCCATCGGCGACTCCCTGTGGGTAGCCACCATCATCCCCCTGCTTCTGACCATCTGCCTGTCTATTTCCAGCGCGCTGACCTCCGCCCCCTGGGTGGGCGCGGTCATCTACATCATTGTCTACCCCGCGGGTACCTATTTCCTGAGCTGGAAGCTGTTTAACCTGGGCTACAAGGCAGGACTGGAAGGGGTGCAGCGATTTATGGCATCGGGCCAGCTAGACCGCATCATGCAGGCCGTTACCATTTTGGGCCTGATCGTGGTGGGCGCCCTGACCGCCAGCTTCGTCTCCTGCTCCCTGAACATCGACATTAAGACCGCGGCGCAGGTTTTTGACGAGGCCACCGGCACCTATGTGGACGGTGTGATTTCCGTGTTCAACCTCGATAACCTTCTCAACAGCGTCTTCCCGCAAATCGTTCCCCTGGGCCTGACGCTGGGCGTGTATCGGCTGTACACCAAGAGGAACTGGTCTCCCTTGGCTATCATGGTTCTGATTCTGGCCCTGGCCGCCGTTCTCACCGCCATCGGCTACATTCCCGTGATTGGCGCTTTCGTCTGAGCCGCGCCATGTGACGGTTCATATTTCGCAATTCATAAGGAGGATTACAACCAATGGCTCAACTTGAGTATCTGAATAAAATTTCAGAGGTCATTACGAAAATCGACAAGGAACAGTCCGGGAACATCCAGGCGGCGGCAGATCTTTGCGCTGCCACAATCCACTCCGGCAAGCTGGTGCATCTGTTTGGCAGCGGACACAGCGTACTGCCCGTACAGGATGTTTTCCCCCGCTATGGCGGCGTGGTGGGCTGGCACCCCTGCATGGATCCCCGGCTGATGTGGAACAACGTAATTGGCCCTGGCGGCGCCCGCGAGCTGCTCTGGATTGAGCGTCAGGAGGGGTACATTGCCAACTTCCTGCAAAGCTATAACTTCCAGGAAGGGGAGGTCATGATCGTCTTCTCCCACGGCGGACTGAACGCGGCCCCCATCGAGGCGGCCATGTACGCCAAGGAACGGGGCCTGAAGGTCATCGCCATCACCAGCGGCGAGAACTATAAGAAGGCCACGGCCACACATTCCTCCGGCAAGAAGCTGGGCGATTTGGCGGACATCCTCATTGACAACTGCTGCCCCCTGGAGGACGCCCTGGTGGCCATCCCCGGTTATCACCAGAAGGTGGGCGCCTCGTCCACCGTGGCGGTCATCACCATCGCCCAGTCCATCGCCTCGGAGACGGCCCTTCGGCTGGAGAAGTTGGGCCACCAAATGTACATCTTCGTCTCCCCCAACGTTACAGAGGTACCGAAGGATTACATGAACGAGGTCTACGCGGACTACCGCCGCGCTGTCTTTGACAACAGCAATATGTAATGTCCACAGGCTTTGGGGGAGGGCTCCATGGGCTTTCCCCCTGAGCCTTTTTCCCCCTGAGCCTTTTGTTTAATGGGAATATCAGCCATGATACGAATCCTCAATTAAAATGAACATTTTAATGACGGATTCGTATCATTTTGCAAATACACAAAAAGGAGCGATACAGAATGACAAAAGTCATTGTTACAGGCCACGGCGGCTATGCCACCGCCATCCGGCGGAACCTGGGTATGCTGATAGGAGAGTTGGACGGGTTTTACTTTGTGGATTTTAACGAGGAGGACTCCCTGGAGATTCTTCAAAACCAGCTTGACCAGGCGCTGGCCCAGGTGGGGGACGATCAGGTGCTGTTTGCCTGCGACCTGGCGGGGGGTTCGCCCTTTCGCACGGTGGCGGTCATCTGCTCCGCTCACCCGGATTGGGCGGTTGTGGCCGGCATCAACACCTCCGCGTACTCGGAGATTTCCTTTAACCTGGAACTGTCCGCCTATGAGCTGGCGGAGCTGGCCCGTGATGTCACTCAGCAGACCATTCTGATCTATCCCCCCAGGACATGAGCGCCATGGTGAGCTTGCTGTCCATGGCGCCGCTGTCCGGGGACAGGTGGGTCATCGTCCTGACGGTTGTGATGATGGTGGTGGTGTTTCTGAGCCTGTGGCTTCTCAGCGCCGCCCGCTCCTACGCGGAACGGGAGCTGAAATCGCTGTACCAAAGGGACACCGCCCTCTACCTGGAGCGGCTGGAGAACAACCGGCTGCTCCGCGTGGTGTTCCGGCGGCCCGTCCTGCTGCTGTACCAGTTGGAGGGCCAGATGAAGCTGGGGGACGACCAGGCCATCCGCGCCCTGATTGACCGGCTGGACAAAATGAGGCTCCAGCCGCGGGATCGGCTGACGTTCTACCAGAACCGGCTGTCCTACTTCGCCTCCGTCGGCGACGGCGAACAGGCCCGGCTCAGCCGGGACAGGCTGGTGGATTTTCTCCACAAAACCAAGGCTGACCGCAAAGAAGATCGGTACAAAAAAATCATCGAGGACGCCAACCAAATCATAGGGGTGTACGTAGACCGGGACACCAGCCTGATTATACCCATGAAAAATCAGGCGGCGGCAACTGCCGACCCCCTGCAGCGTGGCATTCTCCAATACCGCCTGGCCAAGCTGTATCATTTCGCCGGGGACGGCGACATGGTGCAGGTTTATTTAAAGCGGGCGGAAAAGAACTTGCAAAATACTTACTATTCGGCTATGATTAAGGAAGCAATGAACGACCATACGAGCTTGGAGCGCCAATAAGGAGGAACACAAATGGTATCGTTTGACTATCTGATCCACGACGAAATGGGACTGCACGCCAGACCTGTTGGTCTGGTGGTCAAGGCCGTGAAGCCCTATAAAGACACCGTCATCACCATTGCCCATGGGGACAAAACGGCGGACGCAAAACGGATGTTCGCGATTATGGCGCTTCAGGTGAAGCAGAACGAGACGATCACCGTCACCGTGGACGGCGAAAACGAGCAGGAAATCGCCGACGCGATACGGGGCATTTTTGAGGCCGAGAAGCTGTAATCTCTGGAGACCGACCATGGGGAATATTCTAATTAAAATGGCGGAGATCAAGGATCTGTCCCCCTCCGAGCGTCATGTGGTGGATTTCATTTTGGAGCATTACAAGGACGTTTGCAGCATGGGAATTGTGGAACTGGGCGAAAAAGCCTTCACCTCCACCACCACCGTGAAACGGCTGTGCCGGAAGCTGGGGGTAGACAGCTACACCAGCTTCCGCATGATGCTGTCCGCCGCCCAGGACAGCTACGAACACCAGGATATTCTTCACGGCGACCAGGCCCCCATCAGCCGGTATGACTCGGTTGGCGAGGTGCTGGAGAAGGTATCGAAGCAGAACGCAGCCTCCATTCTGGACACCAGCCACATTGTTGACAGCGCCACCCTAGAGACTGTCGTCACCCTGATGGCGGCTGCCAAGCGGATAGATTTTTATGGCGTCGGCCCCTCCAATGTGGTGGCCCAGGACGCCCAGTTTAAGTGTATGCGGCTGAAAATCCCCTCCACCGCCTTCTGTGACCGGGTCTCCATGCTGATGCAGGCCAAGCGCTCAGGGGACGGAACCCTGGCCTTCCTCATTTCCTACACCGGGGAAACCGACGACATCATTGAGGCCGCCCAGGAGCTGCGCCGCCACCGGGTCGATACCGTGGCCCTGACCTCCTCCACCGACAATTCCGTGGCCCGCATTTGCCGGTACACCCTCTGCGTGGACGCCAGCGAGAGCTGGGACAGGCTGGGCGGAATGTCCAGCCGTATCTCCACCCTGAACGTCATCGACGCCCTGTTCACCGCCCTGCTCAACACAAACTACGACCAATACATCCGGGACATGGTAGATACCTGTGTAAACAACCGGCGTATGTCCACATAATCAGCGGCGCGGTTATGTCAAGGCCCCATTCACCAGGCGGCCATTGATAAAGGCGGCCCGCAAATTCAGCTCCTCATCCAGCACCAGCAGATCCGCGCTCTTGCCCTCGTCCAGCGACCCGATTGTATCGAAGCAGCGGATGGCCCGGGCAGGCGCTTCTGTCAGCGCCCGAATGGCGGATTCCAGCGGCATACCATAGGACACTACATTTCGCAGCTCGTCCAATAGGTTTGTGGAGGAACCGGCCAGGGTACCGTCTAATAGGGTCGCCTTTCCATTTTTTACCACAATGGGATGGCCCGCCAGGTCATATTCCCCGTCAGGCATACCCGCGCACCGCAGGGAATCGCTGATTATGCAGAGCTTTTCCCCAAACATTTTGCGGGCGGCAATAATGGCGGCGGGATGGACGTGCAGGCCGTCGCAAATCAGCTCCGCCGTGGCCCCCGCCATGAGCGCCGCCCCTATCACTCCCGGCTCCCGGTGGAGTAGCGGGGGCATCCCGTTAAACAGATGGGTGGCGTGGCTGGCCCCCGCCTGGAAGGCCGCCATCGCGGTGTCGTAATCGGCGGTGGTATGCCCCAGGGAGACCGTGCATATAGGGGAAGCCCGGCGGATAAACTCCATGGCCCCCGGCTCCTCCGGCGCGATTGTAATCAGCCGCGCCTGCCCGCCGCTGGCCTCGTTGAGCCGTGTGAACAGGTCAAAATCCGGGCGGCGCAGATTCTCCGGCGCCTGGGCCCCCCGTTTGGCGTAGGAGAGGAACGGCCCCTCCAAATGCACCCCCGCGCATTTGGCGCCGTCTGCCGGGCGTTCAAAATTTTTTATGTTGTCCATGGCGGCAAACAGGTGGGCCTCATCCACCGTCATGGTGGTGAAGCAGAAGGAGGTAACGCCGTGGCTGGCGTAATACCGGGACAGCACAGGAACCGCCTCCGCCCTGCCGTCGCTGGCGTCCTCCCCCACGGCCCCGTGGGTATGCACGTCAATGAAGCCGGGAACGATATACGCGCCCTGGGCGTCCCAGCCGCTGCCCTCCCGGAAATCAGAAATCACGTCGGTGAACCCGATGGAGCCTGTCTGAAACCCGCCATTTCGATACAATTTTGCATTGTTAATACGCATAAGGCAAAAACCTCCCTGTTACATTTTCATTTATATTATGTTGTATCACGCTTTGCGGCTCCGCCCAAAGGGCGGGCGCAGCATGACGAAACGCAATAACGGCTTGTCGTTATTTTATCACTGAAAGGCCGTGCCGCCAATGTCCAGGGGAGAATAATTTTTGTCTTTTTTTATCCTGTGCTTTCGCAAAACAAAGATTTTCCACGTATGAGGAGAACAGACCCCTATGAGAATATATTGCACGGAGGACTACGCCTCCATGAGCCGCAAGGCGGCCAATCTGCTTTCCGCCCAGATTATTTTAAAGCCGGAGTCCATCCTCGGCCTGGCCACAGGCTCCACCCCGGTGGGCATCTATCGTCAACTCGCGGCGTGGTACAGAAAGGGCGACCTGAGCTTTTCCCAGGTGCGTACTGTGAATTTGGACGAATATGTGGGCCTGCCCGCAGACCATCCCCAGAGCTACCACGATTTTATGCGGCAGAATCTTTTTAAGGACGTAGACATAGACCCGGCCAACACCTATCTTCCCAACGGCATGGCCCAGGATTTGGGGGAGGAATGCCGCCGGTATGAGAGCCTTATGCGCTCCATAGGGCCGGCGGACATACAGCTTCTTGGCATGGGCCGAAACGGCCACATCGGCTTTAACGAGCCGTCCGGCGACTTTCCCATGTACACCCATGTAGTTGAGCTGGCGCCGTCCACCATCCAGGCGAACGCCCGCTTTTTTGACAGCCCAGACCAGGTACCCCGGCGGGCGCTGACCATAGGCGTAGGAGACATTATGCGGGCAAAGCGGGTGCTGCTGGCGGTCAGCGGCGCAGACAAGGCGGAGGCGGTGTACCACGCCTTTGCCGGGCCTGTTACCCCCCCAGGTGCCAGCCTCTGTGTTACAGCTCCACCCAAACGTGACCCTGGTCGGCGACAGAGCCGCCCTGGACCCCCTCCTGAAAACCGGCGCCGCCGCCTGCGGCTGACAATGTTCAGAAAACAAACGACCACACGATTATAGCATCGTGTGGTCGTTTTGACTGGTACGGCGCTTATTGCTTCTCTCCCAGCATTTGGCGGATCTGCCCTGCTTTAAGCATTTGTCATCCAGGGCGAAGCCCTTTATCATGTATTCCCGCAATACGCCAGTCGCCCAAATGCGGAACTGGGTGGCCCGGCGGGAGTTGACCCGGTAGCCCACGGAGATGATAGCGTCCAGGTTGTAGAAATCCACTGTCCGCTGGACTTGCCGGTTTCCCTCGGTTTGAACTGTTTCCATTTTGGAAACAGTTGCATCCCGCTGAAGCTCACCTTCCTGGTAAATGTTCTGTAAATGCTTCGATATCGCTGGAACATTCACGCCAAACAGCTCCGCCATAGCCTTTTGGGTCAGCCAGATGGTCTCATCCCGAACCATGGCGTTTACGGAGACATCCCCTTCTTCATCGTGATACAGCAAAAAGTTGAAGTCCTGGCTCATAGGGGAACCCCTCCATTCTGTCAAATTCCTGCCGCCCACGGGGAAGCGGCGCGGTTTTCAGGGAATCGGCAAAGAAAAAATCGGAAATCACCAAAAACATGATGATCCCCGATTTTTGGTACGGCTGACGGGATTCGAACCCACGACCTTTGGCTCCGGAGGCCAACGCTCTATCCAGCTGAGCTACAGCCGCATACCGCTTTCAAATTTCAGCTTTCCTATTATAACGCATTTCACTTGGAATATCAAGAGGTTTGTGATATACTTTTTTTCGAGGTGATCATTCATGGAAACCATACTTTTGGGACAGACAAATCTGCTGGTGACAAAGCCATCCTTCGGGGCGCTGCCTATCCAGCGGCGGGAGCGGGACGAGGCTGTCCGCATCCTGCGGCGGGCCTATGAGGGCGGCATCCGCTACTTTGACACCGCGAATATGTATACGGACTCGGAGGAAAAAATCGGCGCAGCCCTGGGGGACGTGCGGGAGAACATCGTCATCTCCACCAAGAGTATGGCCAGAGATTACGATACCACCCTTCAGCACATACAGCTCTCCCTGGAACGGATGCGGACAGATTACATCGACCTGTTCCAGTTCCACCAGGTCTCCGGCTGGGACGAACTGGAGGGGCCATATGAGGCGGCCCTGGAGGCAAAGCGCCGGGGTTATATCCGACACATCGGGGCCACAAGCCACAGCCTGCGCTTCGCCATGGAGATGGTGGAGTCCGGCAAATTCGAGACCATGCAGTACCCCTTCAGCTATCTCTCCAGCCCGGAGGAGTTTCAGCTTGTCCAGCGCTGCCGGGAGAAAAATATGGGCTTTATCGCCATGAAGGCCCTGGCGGGGGGCCTGCTCACCAACGCCAGAGCCGTATACGCCTTCATGTCCCAGCAGGCCGGGGTGGTTCCCATCTATGGCATCCAGACCATGGAGGAGCTGGAGCAGTGGCTGGCCCTGTCAGCGGAGGAGCCGCCCCTGGACGATGCGGCCCAGGCCGTCATAGACGCTGACCGGGAGGCCCTTTCCGGCCAGTTCTGCCGGAGCTGCGGCTACTGTATGCCCTGCCCCCAGGGCATTGAGATACGCAACTGCGCCCGGATGGATATGCTCATTCGCCGTAGTCCGTGGCAGCCCTACTTCACCCCGGAGTGGCAGGAAAAAATGAACAAGATAAACGACTGCGTAGACTGTGGCCGGTGCCGCTCCCGGTGTCCCTACCACCTGGACACCCCGAAGGTGCTGAAATATATGCTGGCCGACTACTGGCAGTTCTACGAGGAGCATAAGGATGCACTGTAAAGAGCTGACGCCGCTGCTGCTGGCGATTCTTATTGTTATTATGTCAACCTCCTGCGCCGCTTCGGCAGCCGAGGATTCCGCCGCAGGGGATGAGAAATGCCAAAAGCAGGTCTACGCCATGGACACAGTGATGATTCTCACTGCCTATGGGGACTCCGCCCAGGAGGCCCTGGAGGAAGCGGAGGAGGCCATTTTGTCCCTGGAATCCGACCTGGACCCAGAGGCGGAGGGCGGGTCTGTTTATGCTCTGAACCAAAACGCCGGTGCGGCAGTGGCCGTGTCGGAGGATTGTTTCAGCGTTATGTCAACCGTTCTCTCCGTTTTTCAGGAGACCGGCGGGGCGCTTGACCCTGGCCTGTACCCGGTTATCAAGGCCTGGGGCTTTATCTCCGGGGACTACCGGGTGCCGTCTCAGGCAGAGCTTGACGTTCTCCTGGCCCAGATGGACACCGCGTCCATCTCCCTGGACGAGGAGAACACAACCATCACCCTTCCGGCGGGGATGGTTGTGTCCTTTGGGGCGGCGGCCAAGGGCTACACCGCCCAAAGGATTCTGGATATTATGGCGGAGGCCGGGGTGGAGAGCGCCATCGTCTCCCTGGGGGGCAACGTGCAGACATTGGGGGACACTAAGCCGGACGGCTCCCAGTGGACGGTGGCCGTCATTGACCCCAATGACACCGGCTCCTATGTGGGGCTGCTGTCCATCGGCCAGGCGGCGGTTGTCACCTCCGGCGGCTACCAGCGGTATTTTGAGGAGGACGGCGTGACCTATATTCATATTCTGAACCCGGAGACCGGCTGCCCTGTGGACAACGACCTGCTGTCCCTGACCGTCGTCACCGAGGACGGAACAAGGGCCGACGCTCTTTCCACCGCCCTTTTTGTCCTGGGGAGCCAGGAGGCCCTGGATTACGCGGACAGCCACGAGGGCGTGGAGCTTGTTCTCATCACGAAGGACAGCCAGGTCATCGTCACCGCCGGGCTGACGGACTGCTTTACCGAA
The DNA here is from genome assembly GCA_021200935.1 of Oscillospiraceae bacterium. Taxonomy (GTDB): domain Bacteria; phylum Bacillota; class Clostridia; order Oscillospirales; family Oscillospiraceae; genus CAJOIG01. The sequence continues at coordinate 15,727 of JAJQFY010000005.1, read as the reverse complement.
TCCGGGGAGGGGTATACCTATGAATACCTTGGATAAAAACGCCCCGGAGGCGGCCAGGGAGCTGGTGGGGCAGTTCCTCCTGCGCCGCCTGCCGGACGGGCAAATCCTGCGGGTGCGGATCACGGAGACCGAGGCGTATTTCGGCGAGGCTGACACCGCCTGCCACGCCCACAAGGGCCGGACAAAGCGGTCAGAAATTCTGTACCGCCCGGCGGGAACCATCTATGTGTATCTGTGCTACGGCATCCACTGGATGCTGAACCTTGTCACCGGCCCGGAGGATATGCCCCAGGCGGTGCTGATTCGGGGCGTAGACGATGTTTTCGGCCCCGGACGGGTGACAAAGCGGCTGGCCATAGACGGCAGTCTCAACGGCAAACCCCTGGGGGAGGAGCTGGCCCTGGCATCAGACGGCTTCGCCCCGCAAATTACCGCCTCGCCCCGGGTTGGCATTGGCTACGCCTCCCCGGAGGATCAGGCCCGGTTGTGGAGGTTCACCGCCATATGACCTGTACAATATGCCCGCGAAGCTGCGGGGCGGAGCGGGAAAAGGGGCATCTGGGCTTTTGCTCCATGGGGCAGAACCCTGTCGTCGCCCGGGCCGCCCCCCATTATTGGGAGGAGCCGTGCATCAGCGGGGAGCGGGGCAGCGGCTGCGTGTTCTTCTCCGGGTGCAGCCTGCGGTGCGTGTTCTGCCAGAACTATGAGATAAGCGCCCTGGGCCAGGGCCAGGAGGTGACAGTCCCCCATCTGCGGGATATTTTCCGCCGCCTGGAGGCCCAGGGCGTACACAACCTGAACCTTGTCACCGGCGCCCACTTCACCCCCGCCATTGCGGAGGCGCTGGAGCCAGCCCCCTCCCTGCCGGTGGTGTGGAACAGCGCGGGCTACGAGACCGTGCAGACCCTTCGGACGCTGGAGGGGAAGGTGCAGGTGTATCTGCCGGACATGAAATATTCAGACGCGGCCCTGGCGGGGCAGCTCTCCGCCGCCCCGGATTATCCTGCTGTGGCCAGCGCCGCCATACAGGAGATGTTCCGCCAGACCGGGCCATATGAATTGGACAGGGATGGTATGCTGGTGCGGGGCGTGATGATCCGGCACCTTGTCCTGCCGGGGTATTTGGACAACACCTTCGGTGTGCTGGACTGGGTTCGGGACACCTTCCGCCCCGGCGACGTGCTGGTCAGCCTGATGGGGCAGTACACACCAAACCATCGGGGCGGCCCTGACCGCCCCCTGACCCCGGAGGAATACGCCCGCGCCGTCGATTACATGACCGCCCTGGGTCTTTTGGAGGGCTACACCCAGGAGCTGGACAGCGCCCAGGAGACATACACCCCCGCCTTCGACGGGACGGGAATTTAAAAACCAGGCGTCCGCCAATGGCGGACGCCTTGTGCGTTTTCAGACCGCCGATGGGCGGCTTTTTTGGCGCTGCTTTCTCCGGCCCGGCATAAGGTCTATTAGTGCGGTGGTGATGACAGACAGGGCAAAGCAGGCGGGGACGCATATAAGACACGCCTGGTTCAGGGTGATATCCGGGAACAGGTACAGGCAGGGGTAGACCACCACCAGGTTATTGAGGTAATAGGCGTAGCTCTGCTTCCCAAGCCAGGCGGACAGCTTGTTGTCAAACAGCCGGGAAAATAGGCTCCTCCCCCGGAACACGCTGATGACAAAGGCGAAAAACAGCACCACAAACAGAAAATCTATGGCTCCGCCGTGTCTGTACATCCAAAACCAGGAGGCGGCCATAATGGAAAGCTCCAGCACCGTTGCGAGGACTGGCTCGCCGGGAATTTTCACGTCCTCCATCCACTCATACACCCGGTACGCGATACAGCCCACGGTGATGTCCGCCACCGCCCGGTAAAATCCCAGGAAGGGGGCGTACTGGGTGAACAAAATGGTGTTGGCAAGGCTCCCCTTGCGGTCAAACAGGGTGCCGTACAGCATGACCAGCAGGATGGGCGCGATAATTTTCAGAAAGGCGTCCTCATTTTTCAGCAGCAGATAATATATCCCAAGGCTTGCGAACAGCAGGGCGCTGAGGTACCAGCAGACGATGTTGATGGACACCCCCCGGACAAAGCCGAAGATGTTCACCAGCAGCAGCTCTGTCCAGCCTATCTGTATCAGATCCAGCAGGTGCATTTCCTTGGTGACGAACACCAGCACCAGGGCCACCAGAATCCAGGACAGCAGGTGATGGGGATACAGGGCCAGCCACCGGCGCTTCATATAGTGGACGGTGGTGTTCACCGCGTCCTGCCGGAGCTGGGGCGTCACATGGGTGCGGATGGAGCGGAGCATTAAAAAGCCGCTCAGGATGAAATACAGCTCCACGAACAGGTAAAACCCGATGAACGTCGCGTCCTCCTGCTCCCGGAAGCCGAAAAAGTAGCAGTGGTAGCACAGTATCAGCACCGCGCATACGAAGCGGTACAGCTCCATGGCCCGATTTTTCTCTCTCATCTCGTCCCTCCTTCGGCTGTTTCTTTTGTATCGCTGACCACAGGCCCGTTATCGCAGGCCCAGGATGGGCGAGGACAGAAGGTTGCGGTTCATCACCTCGATAATGCGGCGGTGATTGTTCTCCGCCCCGTAGCTGGTGTGGGGCGTCACGATGACGTTTTCCATGTCCCACAGAGGGCTTTGCGCCGGGAGCGGCTCCGTCTCGAACACGTCCAGCACCGCCCCGGCCAGCCGCCCGCCCTGGAGGGCCTCCACAAGGGCCGGTTCATCCACCACCGCGCCCCGGCAGATGTTCACCAGAATGGCCTCCGGCTTCATCAGGGCCAGACGGCGCTCGTTGATGATGTGATGGGTCTCCTGATTATTGGGCAGAGCCAGCACCAGGATGTCCGCGTCCTTCAGGCAGCTATCCAGCCGATCCATGGCATAGACCCGGTCAAAGCCGTCCCGCTCCCCCGCCGTCCGGGCCAGGCCCGTAACATGGCAGTCAAAGCCCCGGAACCGCTTGGCGAAGGCCCCGCCAATGCTCCCGGCCCCGGCGATCAGCACCTGCTTGCCGTAAAGCTCCCCCAGGTACCGGCGGACGTTCCACTGCCGGGTGCGCTGCTCCCGGTCAAAGTCCCGGAATTTCTTATACAGCGCCAGCACCCCGCCGATGGCGAACTCCGCGATGGGGATGCTGTACACGTCCCGTGCGTTGTGGAACTCTATCCCATGCTCATGGATGTAATCCATAGGCACATGGTCAAAGCCCGCCATATAGAGCTGTATGTATTTCAGGGCGGTGAACCGCTCGATGGGGGTGTAGCTGAATAAGAATTTGCAGGCCACAAGCTCAAACTGGGAGGCGTCTCCCTCATACAGCGCCTCGTCCGGGCAGATCTCTACCTCAATGCCCTGTTCCAGAAGCCAGTCCCGCTCCTGGCCGGTCAGCTCCCATGTGTCGGTGACAAGCATTTTCACGGTTATGTTCCTCCTTCTCTTTTTATGTAACAACGCCCTTGATGAAGGGCGGTCTCTCCGTCTTTTCCGGGGCCAGGGCATAACACCGCGCAAGCTGCTCCGCCCCGGCGCGGGCCTCCTCCTCCGTGCGGGCATAAACCGTGCCAAGGCTCTCCCCCGGCTGCACCGGGTCGCCCACCTTTTTGTGCAGCACCACGCCCACGGAAAGGTCAATCTCGCTGTCCTTCGTCACCCGACCGCCGCCCAGGCGCATACTGACAAGGCCCACACCCTCGGCCTCTATCCGGGCCACATAGCCCCCCGCCGGGGCCAGGGCCTCCCGCCGCGCCGGGGCGCAGGGAAGAAGGGACGGGTCGTATACGCCCCTGTCGTCGCCCCCCTGGGCGCGGATGAAGGCGGCAAAGCGTTCCAGGGCCGCACCGCTGGCAATGGTCTGCTCCAGCATATCGCGGGCGGAGGCTTCGTCCGGGGCCAGGCCGCCGCCAATAAGAATCTGACTTCCAAGCGTCAGACAAAGCTCCATCAGATCTCCCCTGTATTCCCCCTTGAGGGCGGCCAGGGCCTCCCTGACCTCCAGGGCGTTGCCCACGGCGTTTCCAAGCGGCTCGTCCATGTCTGTCACCACGGCTACCACCTTTTTCCCCGCCATGCGGCCCACGGCGGTCAAATCCCGGGCCAGGGCGAAGGCGTCCTCCTCTGTCCGCATAAAGGCCCCGGAGCCGGTCTTTACGTCCAGGACAATGATGTCCGCCCCGGAGGCCAGCTTCTTGGAAAGGATACTGCTGACGATAAGGGGCCGGGAGCCGACTGTGGCGGTGACGTCCCGCAGAGCGTACAGCTTCTTGTCCGCCGGGCAAAGCTCCGCCGTCTGTCCGGCAATGGCAAAGCCGTTTTCGTTGACGCTGCGGATAAATTCCTCCTCTGTCATATCCGATGAGAAGCCGGGAAAGCTCTCCAGCTTGTCGATGGTGCCGCCGGTATGGCCCAGGCCCCGGCCAGAGAGCTTCGCCAGCTTCACCCCGCAGGCGGCCAGCATGGGACACAGCACCAGGCTGGTCTTGTCCCCCACCCCGCCGGTGGAGTGCTTGTCGGCCTTCAGGCCCTTGACGCCGCTCAGGTCAAGCCTGTCCCCGGAATCCACCATGGCCATGGTCAGCTCATAGGTCTCCTCCAAAGTCATGCCCTGGAAGTAGATGGCCATGCACATAGCGCTCATCTGGTAATCCGGGATAATCCCTTTTGTATACCCCTCTGTCATAAAGCGGATGGCCTCCCGGTCAAGGACGCCCCCGTCCCGCTTTTTCTCTATCAGGTCTGTCATATTCATACGCTGTCACCTCTCGCCCCCTGGGCCATGATAATTTATTAATAGTATAACACATCTTCCTTCATTTTCATAGCCCTGTTGTGCAATCCCATCCAAATCAGAAATAATAGGGCTTCCCGCCCTGCCATAAAACGTGGCGGGGGGCGGGCTTCGTCTCCGATTTTGGCTCCGGGTCTGGTCCCGGCTCTGGTTCCGGCTCTGGCTCTGGCGCTGGCTCCTTCCGGGGCTGTGTTCCGCTCTCGGCAGCGTATTGGGGGAAGGCCGGGAACCGGCGCAGCTCCAGGGGGGAACCCGCTTTGTCAGCCGCAGGCGGCCCTCCTTCGGCTCCGGGACGCCAAGATACCCCTCCCCGTCCCCGAACAGGCGCAGGCGCACCACCCGACCCACATCCCGCAGGGCCGCGTCCAGCACCGTCACCGACCCCTCATGGGAGATACTCACCGTTCCCTCCCGCTGCCCGTCTATATAGATAGGTATTTCCATGTCCTGCATATAGATAACCCCCGTTCATTCTATCATAAGATATGAGCGGGGGCCGTGTTTTACCACAGAGACTTAGCGCCTACGTCAGGTTCTGATTCAGGCCAAAGCTGACAGCAATGGCATCGTCCACCTTGTTCATGGTCTCGCCGCTGAGCTTTCCCATGCGCTCCCGCAGGCGGGATTTGTCCAGCGTCCGCACCTGCTCCAGCAGGATGACGCTGTCACGGGTCAGGCCGCTGTCCGGGGCCTGAATCTCGATATGGGTCGGCAGCCGGGCCTTTCCCACCTGGGAGGTTATGGCCGCGGCGATAACCGTAGGGCTGTGGCGGTTGCCGGTGTTGTTCTGGATAATCAGCACAGGCCGCAGACCGCCCTGCTCTGAGCCAACGACCGGACTCAGGTCGGCATAGTAAATGTCTCCGCGTCGAACGGGATTTGTCATGTGAGCACCACTTCCGTGAGATAGTCGCCCGATACATTCTATGTACGGACACGCTATTATTCTCCCACGGAAGAAAAGTTTTTATACCGGGTCAGTCCACATATACCCGGGGTACCCGGGGGCTGACGGCGCAGGTCAGCTCGTAATGGATGGTTCCGGCCAGATCCGCCACCTCGCCCACGGGCATGGTGCGGCCAAAAATCTCCACCTCGTCCCCCGGCTTCACATCCAGGTCTGTCACGTCCGCCATGCACATATCCATGCAGATGCGGCCCACCTGGCGGGCCTTCTGGCCGTTTACGCACACCGTCAGCTTATTGGACAGCACCCGATGGAGGCCGTCGGCATAGCCGATGGGCAGCACCGCCATTTTGCTGGGCCGCTCCACCGTGAAGGTGCGGCCATAGCTGATGGTGTCCCCCGGCTGATGCGCCTCCACATAGGCCACGCGGGTTTTCAGCTCCATGGCGGGAATCAGGTCGATGTCGCCCTTGTCCGGGCCGGGATACAGGCCGTACAGGGCGACGCCGGGGCGCACCATGTCCATATATGTCTCCGGGAAGGAGAGCATGGCCCCGGAATTGGTGCAGTGGCGAATCTGGAATTTCCGGTCCGTCTCCCCCTCCACGGAGGAGACAGCGTCCTTAAAGCGCTGAAACTGAACGTGGGTGAAGTCCCGCACCCCCTCGTCCCCGTCGGAGACGCAGAAGTGGGTAAATATCCCCTCCGCCTCCAGATTGGGCAGCAGAACGGCCTTCGCAGGGGCGGACAGGTCGGCCTCCCCATAAGCCCGGAAGCCCGTCCGGCCCATGCCGGTTTCCAGCTTGAGATGCACCTTCAGGCTCTTGCCCGTCCCGGCCAGCGCCGCGCTGAACGCCTGGGCCGCCTCCAGGCTGCCCACCGCCTGGGTAACGTCATGATCCGCCAGCACCTCCGCGTATTCCGGCGGGGTGTAGCCCAAAATCAGGATGGGCAGCTTTATCCCCTGATGGCGGAGGGCCACCGCCTCGTCCAGGCAGGCCACCGCCAGATACTCGCAGCCCAGGCCCTCCAGCAGGTGAGACACCTGCTCCGCCCCGTGGCCGTAGGAATTGGCCTTCACCACCCCCAGAAACCGGCAGCCGGGCTGTAACCTGGCCCGCATGGCCCGATAGTTGTGTTCAATGGCCCCCAGGCTCACCTCCGCCCAGGTGCGTTTTTTCATGTCGTCCATTTTTTCTCTCCTTTGCGGACATTATAGCTTATGTTATGTTATCGCCCATTTGGTAAAGGAGCAGGCAATGACCGTCTCCCCCGCCGTGGCAATCTCCCCGGAAACGGGGGTCAGGCTGTCCTGATCCAGCCACAGGGTCAGAACGGACTGCTCCCCTACGTACAGGCGGGCCACGATGTAGTCCCCCTCCCACCAGAGAAGCTCCGTGTAGCCGCTGGCCATGGCATTCAGCATTACCGGGATGGCGGACACCGGGGTCAGCCCCTCCTCGTCCACGGCTCCGGCTCCCAGCAGGACATTTTCATAGGAGACGGTAGTCTCCCCCCGCTGGACAGTGGCCTTCACCCCGGCAATGATATCAGGGGACAGCACCTCTATCTCCGTCTGCTGACCGTCATAGACAGCGGCCAGGGTGTAGGTTGCCGCCGTGCCGCCGTAATTGGCGGTCAGCTCCGTCTCCAGGGTTATTTCCCGGGCCAGGGTGACAGTCTCCCGAAACTGGCTGAAGCTCTTTTCCAGCCGTTCCTCCCGCTCCCCGCAGCCGGGAAGGAGCAGGAGGGCTATCATCAGTGCGGAAAGTATGGCTCTCCGCATGGATTCTACGCTCCTTTGAAACGATGTTATTGCTGTATAATCTCCTGTTCCGCCGCAGGCAGCCAGTCAAGGATGCTGCTGGCGGTGACGGCGTACTCCCCCCTCTCGGCGGCGGCCATATCCCCGGCCCTGGCGTGGAGCCAGCAGGCGGTCATAATGGCTTGGCGGGGCGTCATCTGCCCCATAAGGCCCCCGATGATACCGGCCAGCACGTCCCCCGTGCCGCCGGAGGCCATGCCGGGGTTGCCCGCCTGGATCACGGCCCCCCGCCCGTCCGGGAAGGTGCAGACCGTGCGGTGGCCCTTCAGCACCACGGCGCAGTGGTGGGCCTTGGAAAACTCCATGGCGTCCGCCAGCCGGTCCCTCACCTCCCGGCCCAGGAGCCGGGCAAACTCCCCCTCGTGGGGGGTGATAACCACCGGGGCCTTGGCCTCGTCCAGCAGGGACAGATCCTGCCCGATGGCCCAAAGGGCGTCCGCGTCCGCCACCACGGGAATGGTGGTCTCCCGCAGCACAGCCGCCACCACGGCAGCCGTCCCCTCCCCCCGGCCAAGACCGGGGCCGATGACGCAGACGTTGCACTTGGTCAGCCGCTCCTCTATCACCGGCAGAGACCGGGGGCTTACCCGGCCCCGTCCGTCGCTGGCCAGGGGGAAGGGCATGGCCTCGTCGTTTTTCACGGCGGTTATTTCATATATATCCGACGGCACGCCCAAATATACCAGTCCCACACCGGCAATAACGGCGGCTTTGGCGCAAAGGGTGGGCGCGCCGGTATAGCCCACGCAGCCGCCCACGATCAGCAGCTTTCCGTAGTCCCCCTTATGGGTCAGGGGAGCGCGCTTCGGCAGCGTCAGGTCGCCAGGGCCAACCGTCTGAATCCCGCAGGGCGCCTTTTCCAGCACGTCCTGGGGTATGCCGATATCCTCTATCTCCAAGCGGCCCGCGCACTCGCTCCCCGGCTCGATGAAATGGCCGGGCTTTGCCATGGAAAAGGTGACGGTGCAGGCAGCCTTGACCGCCGCCCCCAATATGGCCCCCGTGTCGGCGCTGACGCCGCTGGCAATGTCCGCGGACACCACAGGCTTGCCGGAGCGGTTCATCAGCCGCACCGCCTCCAGGGCGTCCCCGGCCACAGGGCGGCTCAGGCCCACGCCGAACAGGGCGTCTATCAGCACGTCCGCCCCCCTGGCGGCGGCCTCGATGTCCGCATCCCCCGGCACAAACGGCTCCAGCGCGCCGCCCGCCGCTGTCAGGCGCTGCTCCATAACCAGGGAGTCCGGGGTCATTTTCCCCCGCTCCCCCACCAGGAAGACCCGCACATAAAACCCCCGCTTCCACAGGTACACCGCCGCGCCTATGCCATCCCCGCCGTTGTTGCCGGGGCCGGAAAAGACCACCGCCCGCTTTGTCCCTTCGGGCGGCTCCGCCGGGGGCAGGGGCCTGTCCGCCGCCGCAGGCGCCTCCTCTGTCGGCTCCTCCTCTGGAACCGGCTTCTCCTCCGCCGAGGACTCCGCCGCCGGGCAGGTCTGTGCAGCCGCAGGCTTCGTAGGCTCCGGCGGGCCGAAAAGCTGCCACCACAGGCTTTTCTTTTTCTGCGGCGCCCCGTCCGCCTCTGGCTCCTGCCCCTGTTCCGTTTCCGGCTCCGATTCCAATTCCGCTTCCGGCATCTCCTCCGGCGGACGCTCCGATTCCGCCTCCGAGGGGTACGCCGTTTCCTCCTCCAGCGCCTCCGCCGGGACACCCGCAAGGAGTGCGGCAGCCTCGCCCACCAGGGCGGAGGCCCGCTCCATCAGCAGCAGGGAGGGAATCCCCCGCTCCTCGATGGCCTCCCTGTCCGCTTCCTTCATCCTTCTGGCATCGGAAAGCTCCATGTCCGTCCTCCTGTTCTATATATTCCTGTGATTTCATCACAAAAAGGTATGCTTGCAATCACTAACCATTATAACCCCAGATGAATGCCCCGTCAATTTTTATTATGGTTGCGAAACGGACAAGTTTGTGCTATAAATACTATAGTTTATTATTGAGGTATACACGCGAGGAGAAGCTATGGAAAACAAACTGCGTCAATTAAAGGAACAGTCTCTCCAGGCCATCCGCCAGGCGGATACGCTGGAGGCACTGGAGAGCATCCGGGTCAAATACCTGGGCAAGAAGGGCGAGCTGACCGCCATTTTAAAGCAGATGGGGTCGTTGTCTCCCCAGGAGCGGCCTGTGATGGGTCAGCTCGCGAACCAGATACGGGAGGCCCTGACAGAGGCCCTGGATTCCTGCCGGGAGGCCCTGGCGGAAAAGGCTTTGGAAAAGAAGCTGGAGGATGAGCGGGAGGACGTGACCCTCCCTGGCCGGGCGTTCACCGTGGGGCATACCCACCCGCTGACCAAGGTCATCAGCGAGGCCAAGGAGATTTTCATCGGCATGGGCTTTACCATTGCCGAGGGGCCGGAGGTGGAGCTGGCCGACTATAACTTCACCCGGCTGAACACCGCCGCCGGGCATCCCGCCCGCGACCGGCAGGACACCTTCTATTTTGACGATAACGACGAGGTGCTGCTGCGTACCCAGACCAGCCCCGTCCAGGTGCGGGTCATGGAGACCCAGCCCCTGCCCATCCGCATCATCTCCCCGGGCCGGGTATACCGCAAGGACGAGGTGGACGCCACCCACAGCCCCATGTTCCACCAGATCGAGGGCCTTGTGGTAGACGAGGGCATTACCTTCGGCGACCTGAAGGGAACCCTGAACGAGCTGGTATGGCGGCTGTACGGCCCGGAGACAAAGACCCGGTTCCGCCCCCACCACTTCCCCTTCACGGAGCCGAGCTGCGAGGTGGACATTCAGTGCTTTGAGTGCCACGGGGCAGGCTGCCGGGTGTGCAAGGGCGAGGGCTGGATAGAGCTTCTGGGCGCGGGGATGGTGCATCCCAAGGTGCTGGAGGGCTGCGGCATAGACACGGAGAAATACTCCGGCTTCGCCTTCGGCGTGGGCGCGGAGCGGATGGCCATGTTCCGCTTCGGCATCAGCGATCTGCGGCTGCTGTTTGAAAACGACGCCCGGTTCCTGGAACAGTTTTAAAGGAGGGGGAAGCAATGAATCTTTCAAGAGAATGGCTGAATGACTATACGACGATAACCGTCTCAGACAAGGAGTTCTGCGACGGCATGACCATGTCCGGCTCCAAGGTGGAAACCCTCTCCCACACGGGGGAAGGCATTTCCAACGTGGTGGCGGGGCGCGTCACCTTTATGAATCCCCACCCGGATTCCGACCATATGTGGGTCTGCAAGGTGGACGCGGGCCAGCCCCACGAGCTGAACATCGTCACCGGGGCGCAGAATGTGTCCGAGGGGGACATGGTGCCGGTGGCCCTGGACGGGGCCACTCTCCCCGGCGGCAAGGAGATCCACACCAGCAAGCTGCGTGGCGTGCTGTCTGAGGGAATGCTTTGCTCCCTCGGCGAGCTGGGGCTGGACGCCCATGACTATCCCTACGCCATCGAGGACGGCATTTTCATCATGCTGGAGCCATGCGAGCCGGGGGACGACATCAACAAGGTGCTGGGCCTGGGGGACAGCGTGGTGGAGTTTGAGATCACCAACAACCGCCCCGACTGTTTGAGCGTCATCGGCCTGGCGAGGGAGGCCGCCGCCACCTTCGGCGCGGAGCTGAACATCCCGGAGCCTCAGGTAGAGGGTTCGGGGGACAACATCGCAAACTACCTCTCCATCGAAATCGAAGACCCGGAGCTTTGCCCCCGGTATACGGCCCGGATGGTGAAGAACATCCGCATAGAGCCATCCCCCGCCTGGCTGCGGCGGCGGCTGCGCGCCTCCGGCATCCGGCCTATCAACAATATCGTGGACATCACAAACTACGTCATGCAGGAATACGGCCAGCCCATGCACGCCTTTGATTTTTCCTGCGTGGGCGGCAGCAAGATCGTCGTCCGCAAGGCCCGCCCCGGCGAACACATTATGACCCTGGACGGGAACAACCGCACCCTGACCCCCAATATGCTGGTGATTGCCGACGAGGAAAAGCCCATCGGCGTAGCCGGTGTTATGGGCGGCGCCAACTCCGAGATTGTGGACGACACCCACACCATCGTGTTTGAGTCCGCGAACTTCAACGGCACCTCCGTCCGCAAGACCGCCATCGGTCTGGGTATGCGAACGGACGCCTCCGGCAAGTTTGAAAAGGGCCTTGACCCGGAGGGAACCGTTCCCGCCGTGCAGCGGGCCTGCGAGCTGGTGGAGCTTCTCTGCGCCGGGGATGTGATTGACGGCATGATTGACGTGGTGGCAAAGCCCGCCCAGGTCAAGACCGTGCGCCTGGAGCCGGAGAAGATAAACGCCCTGCTGGGAACAGACCTTTCCAGGGATTACATGGTCTCCGTGCTGGAGAAGCTGGGCTTCGAGATGCGAGGCGACCAGATTGTGGTTCCCTCCTGGCGCAGCGACATTGAGCATTACGCGGATATCGCGGAGGAGGTGGCCCGGTTCTATGGCTACGACGTAATAGAGCCGACCATGTTCCGCGGCAAGACCGCCCAGGGCGGCTGGAGCGCCAAGCAGCAGTTTGAAAACCGGCTGGCAAGTTTGTCCCGCGCCATGGGCTTCAGCGAGATACTGACCTATTCCTTTGGCAGCCGCACAGCCTGGGACAAAATACGTCTGCCGGAGGATTCCCCTCTGCGGAACGCCTTTGTGATACAGAACCCGCTGGGCGAGGATCGGAGCGTTATGCGTACCACCCCCATGCCCTCCATGCTGGACGTGCTGAGCCTGAACGCGGCCCGGCGCAACCCGGTGGTTCGGTTCTATGAGCTGGCCACCGTCTACCGCCCACAGGAGGACGGCCCCCTGGCGGACGAGAACCCCTGGCTCACCCTTGGGGAATATGGCGGCGACGCGGACTTCTTCCAGCTAAAGGGCTGCGTTGAGGCCATTTTCCTGGATATGCGTATTGAAAACATCTCTTTCGTCCAGGAGAGCGGCAGCGCCGCCTTCCATCCTGGCCGCTGCGCCCGCATTCTTTCCGGGGCGCGGGAGATCGGTATTCTGGGCCAGCTCCATCCCGCCGTGTGTGCCGCCTATGAGCTGGAGGAGAACACCTTCTATGCCCAACTGGATACACGGGTCATGCGGGCCTGCCAGGGGCCGGAAAAGACCTTCGCCCCCCTGCCCCGCTATCCCGCCGTCAGCCGGGACATTGCCCTGGTCTGCCGGGCAGACATCCCCGCCGCCGCGCTGGAGGCCACCATCAGGGCCGCAGGCGGGCCGTATCTCGAAAGCGTAACCCTGTTCGACGTCTACACCGGCGCCCCCATCCCCGACGGCTTCCGAAGCCTGGCCTTCGCCCTGACCCTGCGGGCCTCTGACCAGACTCTGACCGAGGAGGAGACCTCCGCCGCCATAAACAGCGTCCTTTCCGCCTTAAAAGCGGAGCATGGGGCAACGATTCGCTAACGGCGGCCCATAGCGAAAAAAGCTGATAATCAATTTCCATTTGCCTCTTTCCTTTTGTGGAAAATCTGATATAATACCCTTCGGTACATTTTTGACTGCCCTGCCGCGCCCCCGTCACCCATTCTGTTTCTGACGGGGGCGCTTGGGCTTAGAAAATTTATAGTTTCGTAACACTTGCCCCTTTATTTTTTGGGATTTTATGCTATAATAAATGAAAGGATATGTTTTTGTTTGGTTCGCCTGGTTTTTGGGAGAGACTCATGCGGGCCGCAGCGCAAAGGAGGGGTAGGAATGGAGGAATCCACCCGGAAGTTCAAGGTCGTAGACCACAGCACAGAGATACACGAGGTTCTGACCAGCGTGTATAACTCCCTGATTGTAAAGGGCTATAACCCCATCAACCAAATTGTAGGCTATATTCTCTCCGAGGATCCTACCTACATCACCAATTACAATAACGCCCGCGCCCTGATTTGCCGGTTAGACAGGGATGATATCCTACAGGAGCTGGTTTCCTTTTACTTACAGCAATAAAATCCCGCCTAATTCGCGGGATTTCTCTCTTGACATTCTGCGAATTTGGTGTATAATACCATTTGTTGAGCGATGTAGCGGGATTGTGTAAAGGTAGCACAGCGGACTCTGACTCCGTATGTGAGGGTTCGAATCCTTCTCCCGCTGCCAACGAAAAATTCCTTGGAGCCTTAGTGGTTCCAAGGAATTTTCATTTTTGAGATCAATTCCGAAAGCAGGGCCTGGCAGCCGGAGTGGACGTCTTGCCAGGTTGCTTCGAAATCGCCGGCATACCAGGGGTCGGCCACGTCCCTGGGGTGCGGCGTAAAATCCAGCAGGAGGCACAGCTTTCCCTCCCCGTCGTCCCACAGGCGGCGCATATTGTGCAGGTTTTCCTGGTCCATGCCAATCAGCGGGTCAAAGGCGTCATAGTCCTCCCGCCGAAGCTGCCGGGCAGTCTTTCCCCCGCAGGAAATGCCATATTCCGCCAGCTTTCGCCTGGCCGGGGGATAGACCGGGTTCCCCAGCTCCTCCCGGCTGGTGGCCGCGGACTCGATATAAAAGGATTCCGCCAGCCCCGCCTTCTCCACCATATCCTTCATAACAAACTCCGCCATCGGGCTTCTGCATATATTCCCGTGGCAGACAAATAAAAGCCTTGCCACGTTCCGTTTGTCCTGCGTCATAATGCCTCTCCTTTGCATACGGGTCTCTTGTTTATTTTACCATAGACCGCCACGCAAAACAAGCGAACCGTGAAGCTGATGCGACCTCACAGCAGCCGCTGATAGGCGTTCATGTCCGTGTCCTTGAACGCATTGAAAACCACCTTCATATCCCCATGGGTTTTCAGAAAATCCGTCACCGTCTCCACAGCAATCTGAGCGGCCAGGGCGTTGGGGAAATGAAATTCCCCGGTGCTGATGCAGCAAAAGGCAACGGATTGTATCTGGTTCTCCGCGGCCAGGGACAGGCAGCTCCGATAGCAGGAGGCCAGCAGCTCGCAGTCTCTCTCCGTCACTCTCTCGTAAATAATAGGGCCAACGGTATGCAGGACATATTTGCAGGGCAGATTATAGGCCCCTGTTATCTTCGCCATCCCCATCGGCTCCTCGGAGTCCTGCCGGGCCATAAGGTCGGCGCACGCCTGCCGGAGCTGAACCCCGGAAAAGGTGTGGATGGCATTGTCGATACACCCATGGTTGGGGCAAAAGCAGCCCAGCATCTGAGAATTGGCGGCGTTCACAATCGCGTCGCAGCGCAGGGTGGTGATATCCCCCCGCCAGAGATATATGCTGTCCTTGACCGGCGTCAGGCTGTCCAGATCGGTAATTCCCTTTTGGCGGGTTTCCTCCTGCAAATAGGCATCCTGAATATCCAGAAAGGTCTGGTCAGTCTTTCTGGGCATCCGCAGGTTGAAAAGCGCCCTGAGCAGCCGTTTTTGCGCCTCAGCCGACTCCGGGATCTCCAAGGCTCGGTACTGCGGCTCCTCGGAAATCAGCGCCTGGAGCAAACAGCGTCTCCGTTCCTCCTGTGTCATGTTCTGCCCTCCTGCCCTGTCGTTTTTCTGTCCTTTACCGCCCGCAGCGCCTCCCCGATATCTCCGTCAATACAGATGGACTGGCCCGCAATGGCCTGGGGGCAGACGGCTTCGCCGTAATTGATGCAGGCATAAACCACCCTCTCGTTTTCCGCGGTCATGCGCCAGAAGGGATACTTGATGATAACCGGGGTGTTGCCGCCCACCCCAAGCTCCAGGAACAAAATATGCCGTCCCTCCTGCCGCTGCAGAAACGCCTGGTACCGCTCCCGCGCCTGACGCCAGCCCTCATCCTCCACGAAGGTATCATCACACCGCAGGTTCATCGTCATGGGCCTTCCGCAGACCGGGCAGCGGGGAATCAGCTCTGTGGGGATTTTCATATTCCGCTGCTGCTCCATCATTTGACGGACGGCGGCCTCATTATCGTAAGTCCTTTGATGGCATGGCTTTGAGCATTGCCACAGGCCATAATCCCCCTGGGTATAAAACATCCGCCGCTTGTCAAATCCCGCAAGCTGAAATTGATGGTCCACGTTGGTGGTCAGCACAAAGTAATCCTTGTCCTTCACCAGCTCCAGCAGGTCGGCATAGGGCTTTCCAGCGCCCGGCTCATAGCGATTGACATAGATGTTGCGAGACCACCAGGCCCAGTATTCCTCCAGATCTTCAAAGGGATAGAAGCCCCCGGAATACATATCGG
>JAJQFY010000225.1 GCA_021200935.1 Oscillospiraceae bacterium | reverse complement strand
TGTTGTAGCTGGCCGCATTCTACGACATGGTTGCGGGGTTGGGGTTGGAGACCACCGGGGAGGAGTTTCTCCCGCCCCTGGAGGAGGACGCCCTGCCCGCCCTGGAGGAGCTGGACGAGATCGAGGAAGTCACCGAGGAGGAGCTGGTAGGCCCAGACGAGGTGGCCGAGTCCTTCTCCACCGACGACACGGTGCGGATGTATCTCAAGGAGATCGGCAAGATCCCCCTGCTGACCCAGGAGGAGGAGCTGGCCCTGGCCATGCGTATGGCGGAGGGGGACGAGGAGGCCAAAAGGCGCATGGCGGAGGCGAACCTCCGTCTGGTGGTGTCCATCGCGAAGCGCTATGTGGGCCGGGGAATGCTGTTTCTCGACCTGATCCAGGAGGGGAACCTGGGCCTTCTCAAGGCGGTGGAGAAATTTGACTACACCAAGGGCTACAAATTTTCCACCTACGCCACCTGGTGGATCCGCCAGGCCATCACCCGCGCCATTGCCGACCAGGCCCGCACCATCCGCATCCCGGTGCATATGGTGGAGACCATCAACAAGGTCATCCGGGTGTCCCGCCAGCTTTTGCAGGAGCTGGGCCACGACCCCTCAGCGGAGGAGATCGCCGAGGAGATGAATCTGCCCGCGGACAAGGTGCGGGAGATTCTCAAAATCGCCCAGGAGCCGGTCTCCCTGGAAACGCCCATCGGCGAGGAGGAGGATTCCCGCCTGGGGGATTTCATCGAGGACGAGGGGGTGTCCGAACCCTCCGAGGCCGCCAGCTCCACCATTTTGAAGGAGCAGCTCATGTCCGTGCTGGACACCCTGACCCCCAGGGAAAAGAAGGTGCTGGAGCTGCGCTTCGGCATTGTGGATGGCCGCACCCGCACCCTGGAGGAGGTGGGCAAGGAGTTTAACGTTACCCGCGAGCGCATCCGCCAAATCGAGGCCAAGGCCCTCCGCAAGCTCCGCCACCCCTCCCGCTCCAAGAAGCTGCTGGATTTTCTGAACTAAGCCGAAAGGCTTCACCCCTTACAATATAAAATCAGCCAGCAGCGAAAGCTGCTGGCTGCGCTTGTGTTTCCCTGGGCGGGGCTTTTGTCCCCCGCCCTTATTTATAGGCTGCCGCTGGCTTTTCAGCCGACGACGATGACCACGTTCTGGTAGGTTCCGGCGGTCAGCTCGTCTACCTGGGTGCCGGTGGTCACGTCATACTCGGTCATGGTGTTGTCCATGTCCACGTCCACATAGATGGCGATCTCCGCGCCGTCGGCGGCCTGGATGACGCTGCCCTCCTCGACGGTCAGCTCGGCCAGGCTGGAGGTGCCGGTGACATTCCAGACGGACTCGTCCGCCAATGTCAGGCGCACGCCCCAGAAGGACTCATAGGTGTCGTTCTTCTCAAGCGTCGCGATGTGTTCTCCATGGCGATCCCGGCCTCCTCGGCCACCTCGCCCACGGTGCACTCCGCGTCCACGTTGGGGTCGATGGAATCCCAGGCCTCGGCGATCTCAGCCTCAATGTTCTCGTTCCAGTTGGCCAGGGTGCCGGTGACGACAGCGCCGGTCAGCTCCGTGCCGGAGAGGGTCAGCACCATCTTGCGCTGGTAGTCCTCGTGGAGAATGTCGCCGGTGACGGTCATGTCGGCCAGGGTGATGTCCAGGCCCACATACTCGGTGCCGTCAGCCACGTCGATGCCGCCTGCGGAGGAGTCATAGCCCAGGACGGACTGGATGACCACGCCGGTCTTGGACGCCAGGGTGCAGCCGGTCAGGACAGTCTCGTTGTTGATGCTGCGGTAGCACAGGGTGGAGCCGTCGATGTAGTTAAAGAAGAAGTAGGGCGCGCCGTTTGTAATGGCGCTGTAGTCAACGAGATAGGACAGGGCGTTATACTCCATGACGTCGGTCAGGAGGTTTCCGTCCTCGTCCGCCACGTCCTCGTCCAGGGTGGAGAAGTAGGTGCCGTTGCAGATGAGATGGCTGTCCAGATTCTGGCCGGAGCTGTCCGCCGTGAAGGACACGGCGTTCACAGAGCCGGAGATGAAGCAGCTCCCGTCGGCGGTCAGGTAATCGGCCTCGTCGATGACGCCGTCATACTCGGCCATAGCGTCGGCGGTGAAGGTGGTCTCCGTCCTGTCGGAGCCGACAGCGACGGTGATCTCCTGGGTGTCATAGGCCGCGTCCACGCTGTCCATGTAAATGCTGCCCTGGGCGCAGAGGATAATGCCGTACTGGGCGCTGACGCTCTTTGCGCCGTACATCCAGACGGTGTTGTCAGCCCCAAGGGCGTAGACGCCGTAGCCGCCCACGGTGTTGATGCTGTAGGTGTTCACGATATAAAGGTGGGTGCCGGAGGCCTGGTCCAGGGAATAGGCGCCCCAGTCGCTGCAGTACACGGCGGAGTTATAAAAATAGATATCCCCGTCGGAGTTCAGCAGGGTGGGACGGGCGGAGCCGTACATACCCGTGAAGGTAGGCGCGGAGGAGCCGTCGCCCTCGGAACCCCAGCCAATCAGGACGGAGTCCGTCAGAACCACGGTGGCCTGCTGGTCAACCGCGCCGTTGGCGTCGTCGTCAGAGGCAGTGTACAGGGCCGGGCGGTGGGTGCCGACGGTCTCGATCAGGGCGTTGGTGATATAGACCTTGTTGGCCGCCACATACAGGCCCACGCCGGGGAAGGTGCAGTTGGAGTTGTCGGTGTCCTCAATCTCGTCAAACTCGCCGTCGGAGTCCGCGCCGAGGGGGTTTTCCTCGCCCTTGTCGTCGTTATCGAGAATGATAACAGTGTTGAACTGGCGGTCGGCAATGGCGGAATAATCGCTCTCCACGGAGTAGAGAAGCTCCTCCCCGCCGATGGTGATCACATCGTCCGCCGCGTCGGAATCGGACTGGTTGTTGATGACAATGCCGCTCTGACCGGCGACGCCGCCGTCGGTCAGGGTCTCGGTCTTGTTCCAGGCGCCTATCTCGCTGTAGTACACATAGGTGCCGGAAATTTCCGTGGCGGTAATGGTACCCTCTGTCATCTCGTCCGCGTCGTCGGCCACCGTCACCTCGCCGTTTTCAATGACGATGGCGGCGTTGTCGCTGAGAACCTCCCAGCTCTGGTAATCCACACTGGGGGCGCCGGTGCCGCCGCCGCTGGCCTCTCCGCTGGCCTCGCTGGAGGCCAGGGCCGGGACACCCAGGGCCAGCACCATGCACAGCGCCAGCACCAGGGTCAGGATTCTTTTTGTCTTCATACGTTTCTCCTTTCAAAACTTTCTGTCTATAAGAACTTGTATTCACAGACGTCCACCGCCGTCTGCGCGAGCCTTTTTCCGCCGGTCTGCGTTAAATTTTTTTGACATACACAAAGTATTGCCTGCAAAAATTTTCCTTGACCAGCGAAAAAATTCTTCGCCCATCCGGCATCGTCCGCCTGTGAATACAAGTTCCTTTTAGGCCGCCCCGCGGCCTGGGGTAACAAATTGTGCGAAACCCCGTTTGGGATGAAAAGCGGAGCTTTTCATCCCAAATGATTGCCCTTTATGAGCAGTATTCCTTATCCTTGTTCACCAGGGACGCATAGGAGTTTTCATCGTTCAGCGTCTCGTAGGGTTCCGGCCAGGGACAGGTGTTTCTGGGCTTTTCCAGCACGGAATAGGGCATATGCATGGGGCCGGGGTCCGTCACCGGGGGGCTGCCCAGGGT
>JAJQFY010000249.1 GCA_021200935.1 Oscillospiraceae bacterium | reverse complement strand
CAGTTTCGATGAAGGCTGCGGCCTCCTGCTCGGACATGGTTTTCAGCTCCGGCACGAAGTGCTCCAGCACGCCGGCTTCCCGGCAGAGCCGCCGTGTCCGTTGTTTGCGCTCCTCCTTGGCGTAGGTATTGGTGTAGAGCTTCTCCTGATTTTGAAGATGTCGGATTTGTTTTTCGGCGTATTCCATCTCGGTCTGAATTTCCGCTCTGGTTTGGGGTTCTTTTCTGCGTCCCATAGACATCCGCTCCTTCCTGTGTGGTAAAATGGACATAAAAAAGACCTCAACCGATTTCAAATCAGTTGAGGCCCGTTTCTTAGACCATATGTAATTATTTGGGATGCATCCCTTCACCCGAAGCACTGCTCCACCAGCGCCTCCAGGCGGTCTTCCTTGGCGGCTGCTGCCGCGTCAGCCTGGATGAAGTGTGTTGTCTCCTGTTTCAGCGTCTCGTCAAACCCTAAAATGTAATTCGTAGCAATCAGATAAATAATTCTGGTCGGCGCCATTCCATAGACCTGTTTCCGGAGAATGTGGCGGATGCGCTCCCCATCGTCTGGATACAGCTCCTTCATCTTTTCGCTGCGGAACAGCCGCTTCACGATCTCCGTGATGTAAAGGCCGGACTTCATATAGAGGTCTGCAAAGGTATTGGCCGGGTCGTCGAAGCAGCCGGGGTTATTCTCCTCCAGCTCGTCCACCATTTTCCGCACCACACACTTGGGCGTGAATATCTGGTTGGTCTTCTGGGGCGGGATATAGTCGAAAATATCCTCGTCCTGGGTCTCGTCAAAGTAGTCGGCAAGCTCCTGCTTTTTATTCCAAAACTCCTCGATGGAGTCGTCGAACACCACCTCGTCGAAAAGATGCCCCGCGAAGTGCTGGGTCTCGCCGGTGTCCGGGTCGGTGTAATCGCCCCCATCCCGCAGGAAACGGAAGTCCGCCTCCGTAATGCCCGTCACCTCCAGGAACACATCGTCCTCTGTATAATCGTCAAAATTGGCAAGGGTCAAATGCCCGTCTCCATAAGCCATAATGAAGCTGGGGATCGTCCGGGAGAAATCCCGCAGATGGTCGCGCACAGCGTCCTCCATGGTCTTTTTCTCGGATTCGGCCTTGCGCTGCTCCAAATGCTCGATGACCTCCTGGGGCTTTTCCTCTATGGTCTGTTTCACCGCCTCCTCTATCGCGCTGTTGAGCGCGGACTGGGCCTGCTCCATAGCCGCCGCGAAATCCATATCGGCGGCAGCCACATCTTCCTCCGTCGCCGCCTCCTGGCGCTTTCTCTCATGCTCCGCCCTGGCAATATTGGCCTGCTGCCGGTAATCGCCCTGGATGTCGTCAAAGGTTCGGTCTATCTCCCGGTCTACCTGCCGCCGCAGCCGCTCCTGCGTACTCTTTTTCACCCCGTAAGCATCCGCCGCCGGGGCAATATACCTGTCCGCAATCTGCGTTTTCACGGTATCGACCATGCCCTGAAAGGCCCGCTCCCGTTCTTCCTCCGGGCCGCTGCGGGCCACGGCGGAAACATCCGGCTGGATAGCCTCCGTCATATCCTCATAATACTTGGGGCCGAACAGCTCCTGCGTCCGCCCGATGACGATCTCCTTCGGAATGTCCACCTCGCCGTTTTCGTTTACCGGCACATCGTCCATATGCTCCAGCACATCCCTGTCCCGCTTCTTCGGCTCCTCATGGGCGGGGGTGAGCTTCTCCATAATCTCCCGGACAATGCCCGGCGCGCCGAAGACGTTTCCGATATTCTGGAACAGGAAGTTAGACATGAACCCGCGCCGGACGACTTCCTGGCTTTTCAGCCGCCGGGGGATAGACAGCACCTGAGCCGCGTCCAGCTCCACCATTTTCCCCTCGCTGTCCTCCCCCAGCACGGGGAAAAAGTTCAGCAGCCTGCGGATATTTTCCTTTCTGTCATCCCCGGTACCCCGGCCATTCACAGTGTCGGACAGCAGATTGTTAGCAAACCCGTCGAATATAATCAGCGTCCGGGCCGGGTCGAAATCGAACACATAGGCCGTCTCTTTGCGGAACCGCTGGCCGTTCACGGTGAGCATACAAGGGTTCTGCGCCCGGAAAGCCGCCTGCATATAGGAGGAGGGGCTTTGCAGATTGCACAGCATCAGCACGCCGCTCCACTCCGGGATAGTCACGCCCACGGTGAGCTGCCCCACGCTGAGGGTGATGGTTTTCTCATGGCTGGCGATCGCCGCCTTCACCCGGTCATAAGCCTTTCGCGCCTCATCATCCTCGTTTCCCCTGCCGTCCCCGGCGGCCAGAACTACCTCATATTCGGAAAAGACCTCGTCCTCATGCAGCAGCTTCGCCAGGGCCTTGCAGCTATCCACCCGGTTCAGCATCCACAGGGTGTGGGACAGCTCCTTCCGAAGCTGGGGCGTGGAGAAGGGATATTTCTCCTGGGTGGACAGGGCGCGGAGGAATTTTCGGATGTCCTCCTCGTGGGCGAATTTTCCGCTCTCATTGGTGGCAAAAAACTCGTTCAGGTCGAAGGCATAGTCCACCGTCCCGTCCTCGCCGGACAGATCCAGGCCCTTCTGCACCTTATCGTATATCATGTTGGAGAGCTGATAGGTATACATGGCCAGCCGGGGCAGGGCCTCATAGGGATTATATTCCTCCCCCGTCCAGTTGTCCTTCTTCTCCTGCTCGTCCGCGTAAGACCAGTTGAAAATCTGCTTCCCGCTAAACTGCCCGCTGGCCAGCGCCTTGAAGGGGGTGCCGGAGAGATACAGGGTGTACTTCCGCCGGATATTGCGAAAGGCCCGGTCTGTCCGCAGGGTATCTACCCCCTCCTGGGCCTCGTCCACGATGAGCAGGTCGAAATCCAGGTCGGTCATCCATTTCAGCTTGTCATACGACCCGCCGAAGTAGACGGAGCCTTTCAGTCCCTACAATGATTCAAAGGCGATCATGCCCTTCTGCTCCCCGTCCTCCAGGGGCATCATGGCGGTAACATATTCCTGCCGGGTCATCACGCCGGGCTTGTCCTTCAGCGCGTCCGTCTCGGAGACGAAGCAGAAGGGGTATTGCCAGCCGATGAATTTATTGAAATCCTCCGCCCAGGAGTTGGCAATGCTGGGCCGGTTGGTGACGATGAGAACCTTCTCCAGCCCCATCTGACGGATCAGGTCATAGCTGGTCAGGGTCTTGCCGAAGCGGGGCTTTGCGTTCCAGAGAAATTCCGTGCCGCCGCCTTCAAAATAATCTTTGGTTTTTCGGACGGCCTCCCGCTGCTCCTCCCGAAGGGAATAGGTGCTGCCGGTCTCCGGGGCCGGAACCTCCCGGCTGGCAAACTCCTGGAAATATTCCCGTGAACGGGGGATGTCCAGGTGAAACCACTCGGTGTTGGGCGTCCGCTCCACCTGCCGCCGGGCAGTCAGGTAGTGGTGGAAGTCATGGTCGGTGAAATACTCCCCGGAGCCATCGGTGTACATGGCGTTATTCTTCCACGCCAGCCGCCAGCGCACATCGGCGGTGTGGGTCTGCTCCGCAATGCGCTCCTCCACGGTCTGCTTTTCCGTGTAGCCGATTTTGAGCCACCCGTCGTGGTAGGCGATGTCCGGGGTGGTATAGGCGTAGATCATGGGGACGACACGATGAAAGATTAACTATTAAAAGTCAACCCCCAAAAGCGTGAATTGGAAGCTGCGT
>JAJQFY010000237.1 GCA_021200935.1 Oscillospiraceae bacterium | reverse complement strand
TCTATTAAAAACTTTTCACGGAAGTGTTCAACTTGCTCTTGCAATTTGCAGCTTTTTTATTTTTACTGTTTTTTTGTGATCGCTGTGGTGAAAAATGTCATATCCAACAAATAAATCACATTTGCCGTTAAAGAGTGCATCTTCAACCTCTGACTCATCCAGAATCATACAGCGTATGGAAAATTTTTTGTTGTGAGATCTTAAAATTTGTACACCCTGTTGAAATGCGGGTGGGATCAACAGTCGTTCTAAATAGGAAACTCTTAGAATTTTCTCACTCTCGTTCTGGGATTCTTGGATATCGGATCTGATTTCGTCAAATTCATTAAATGCGGTTAAAAAGAAATTGAAATACTTATATCCATCAGGAGTCATAATCATAGATCTGTTTTCCCGAAAGAACAGCGTCGAACCAAGATCTAGTTCCATTTGAGCAATCTGTTTACTGACTGCCTGCTGTGTTAGCCCATTCATCTCAGCAGCTTTTGTTACGCTTTTGGTTCGGCAGACATCCAAAAAACTCTTCACCATTTGATCTGTCATAAATAGATTGCCTCCTTGTATGATTTGCGTTATAGAGCAGAATTATGAAAGATTGACTTTAAAGTCCTTGTGCTATACGCTATACGCGATATTTTTTTACCGAAAAAGTGTAAAGTACGATAATATGAATATGATAACGATATCGGCGGCACCATCGTATGGTAAGGACATTAAGCTCCGCTTAATATAGTATAACCACAATAAGGGACGAAAGTCAACAATTAGGTGCTGTTATTTACGCTGTGATTGCTCACTTGGATAACATACATTTCTATTCTATGATTTACCGGGCGCTGAATATCTAGCTATTCAAAGTAGTGATGCATTAATTTTGGAAGCTAGATAACAAAATAATTCGCTTTCGATTACAACTACTTTGCATTTACCAATGCATTTACCTGGGAAAGGGAGAACAAAAGATGTTATTACCCCAGTATTCAATAGAATCATCCAGCTACGACCTGCGAGGCGCACTGTCACTTCTGTGGGAAAAGAATATGCTTTTGAAGACCTCCGTACCCGTAGACCCGGAAACGGAGCTTTCTGGCGTGTATCGCTACATCGGAGCAGGAGGAACCGTGCAGCGCCCCACCAATGTCAATGGCCCTGCTATGCGTTTTCAGAAGGTAATCGGCTTTCCTGGGGTGAAGGTTGCCATCGGCGTTGTGGGGAACCGGGAGCGTGTGGCAGCGTTGTTGGATATCCCGCAGGAACAGCTAGGCTGGCGGCTGTGCCAGTGTGCGCTCCATCCCATCGACCCAGTCGTGTCCCTGGACAAACCGCTGTGTCAGCAGGTCGTCCATTTGGCCTCGGATCCAGATTTCGACATACGCAAAATCCTTCCTGCTCCCAAGAATACTCCCTTGGATGCAGGGCCATATATCACTATGGGCATGTGCTATGCGACCCATCCTGAGACAGGTCTTTCCGATGTGACCATACACCGACTTTGCTTGCAGGGCCCTCATGAGATGAGCATCTTTCCGCAGCCCGGATCGCGGCATATTGGTGCCATGGCGGAATTTGCCGAAGCATGTGGACAAAACCTTCCTATCTCCATTTCCATCGGCGTAGACCCTGTCATTGAGGTGTCTTCCTGTTTCGAACCGCCTACCACGCCTTTAGGCTTCAACGAGCTGTCTATTGCAGGGGCCTTGCGGAAGACGCCGGTGGTGCTGGCCCCCTGTGTGTCAATCCAGGAAAACTGTATCGCAAATGCGGAGTTTGTGATAGAAGGAGAGATCATCACCGGGCACCGTGTTCAGGAGGATAAACATTCCCATACAGGCTATGCAATGCCGGAATTTCCTGGGCATGAGGGCGGCGCCAGCTCTGTTTGCTGGGAGATACAGGTGAAGGCGGTGACGCATCGTCTTGAACCTATTTTCCAGACCTGCATCGGTCCATCCGGTGAACACGTCTCCATGGCCGGCATTCCCACAGAGGCATCTATCCTCAATATGCTGGATCAGGCCATGCCTGGGAAGGTGTGCAATGTATACGCCCACCCCTCCGGCGGCGGGAAATACATGGCTATCCTGCAATGCCAGAAAACCGTTCCCACCGATGAGGGCAAGCAGCGCCAAGCTGCCCTTTTGGCGTTTTCGGCTTTTTCAGAGCTAAAGCATATTATCCTGGTGGATGAGGATGTGGACATCTTCGATTCAGATGACGTGCTGTGGGCCATGAATACCCGTTTCCAGGGGGACAGAGATATTATTACGATTCCAGGTGTTCGCTGTCATCCTCTGGATCCTAGCTCTAGTCCCGACTACAGTCCCACTATTTCCCATGAGGGCATCTCCTGCAAAACCATCTATGACTGCACGGTACCCTACCATTTAAAGGAACGATTTAAAAGAGCGGCTTTTCAAGAGGTAGACTACACAAAATGGCTAAAATAAAATTAATTCTTGGTATCACCGGCGCCTCCGGCGCTCCTCTTGCCATGAGGCTATTGGAGGAATTGTCTTCCCGCGATATAGAAACACACCTGGTTGTCAGTCGGGGCGGTATTTTAACAATTCAGGAGGAATGCCACAAAACCCTGGATGAAGTTTCGGCTATGGCTGACCAGCGTTATGATAACAACGATATAGGCGCTGCCATTGCTTCCGGCAGCTTTGACAGCATGGGGATGGTTATTCTTCCGCGCAGCATGAAGACCGCTGCCGGTATATGCTCAGGCTATAGTGACAATCTGTTGTTGCGCGCAGCGGATGTTACAATAAAGGAGGGCCGACCTTTAGCTTTGGCGCCCAGAGAGTGTCCTCTCTCCCCGATTCACCTAAGAAACCTTCAAGAACTAGCGGGCTATGGGGTGAAGATACTTCCTCCCATGATGAGCTATTATCATCATCCCCGTTCCATTGAGGATATGGAAGCACACTATATTTACAAGCTGTTGGATCTGCTTAAAATTCCCGCGCGCGATTTCCCCCGGTGGAGGGGGTTGTCATGCTGAGAAGGTCAATCGTGGGAAACGGTGAGCGTTCAATATTTTGTAAATCCCCCGGCTAAGTAGACAGTGAAAAAACAGAATATTTTAATAGGAGATGGTCTCAGCCTCATGGCAGAGGCCATCTTTTTATGTGACAGCGTGTAGCTCCATAGTTGTCCAGAAAACCGAATTGATTCGGGGATAGCCTTTTTCCGGGTTTCGTTGAGATGTTGAGCTTGCTTTTTATGAAGCTATAATTCATGTTCCCTTTAGGCTTTATGTCTCTATTTGATGACTAGCTTCGATAAGAATGGATTTAAATATCTGAATATAGTTTGGTAAATGCCGGTCGGCTAAATAGGCTATGCCACAAACACGGCGGGAAAAATGCTCTCGGATAGGCCGGAAGGTGATTGCGCTTTCCCAAGGTTCACGATCTTTTTTCTGAATACTTCTTTGGTAGCCGTCCTCGGAAATGAGGGAGATGCCGTGGGAGAGGCTGATAGACCAACCAATGAAGGAGGGATAATCACATTCAATGTAAATATTTGGCTTGAAGCCAACCATCTGGCACAACGCAGTTGTGAGTTCCTGTAAGCTTTCGTTTGCACCATTTGTAATAAAGCGTTCGCCGCATAAGTCCTTGAGAGAAAGGCTTTCGTATTTTGCCAACGGGTGATTAATAGAGAGAATAACGCCAATTTTTTCCGTAAATAACTCCTCAAATTGAATGTCAAGAGAACGAATGGGTGCGGTGACGATAGCAAGATCGATATTTCGGTTTAATAACACATCCTGGAGGCTGGATTGTGTGATCTGATGCAGGACGACTGTTACGTCCGGGAGCTTCGCGGAAAAACGAGTTAATGCAGTAGAAATAAAACTAGGATCATTTGCTGGATAAGAGGATCCTATACGAAGCTGGCCTATACGTTCATTTTTTCGTTCATCAAGTTCAGCGTACATATCGCTTATGATACTGAAAATTTTTTGAGCATATCGGCATACAACGGTGCCATTTTCATTTAAGACGATACGCTTTCCATTGCGATCGAATAATTGTATATCGAGTTCATTTTCAAGTCGAAGTATAATTTTGCTTAGTGCTGGTTGGGTGATATGCAGATAATTGGCTGTCTGTGTGATATTCTGCCTTTGAGCAACCTCTAGCAGAGCCTTGAGTTGACTGAGTTCCAAAGGGATTCCCTCCTCGTTTGGTGTAATCATAATATAATTTAAACTCATAAAAAACTTCATATCTATAATTTTCTGGCATATAAATTATAAATCAAAGGGGGAATAAAGTCAAGATGGACATATGAGTTATAGGATGTAGCATATAACTTGAGGGAATAAGCATATGCAAAAATAAGAATTTTACAGAATGAATTAAATGTGTTATAAATAAATCAGTAACAGGCGCCGAAGTACAAAAGATTTCAGATTAAATTACACGGGAGCGATGAACCATGACCCAAAAATACCAGAGTTTACTTTCTCCGATAAAAATCAACGACGTTGTGTTGCGTAACCGGCTGATTGTTACGCCGTCAAATCCGCATTTCGTGCAATCAACAGAAAAATGGCCAACAGAGGCACTTATTACTCATTATGCGAATAAAGCGAAGTCCGGGGCTGCTATCGTAACCTGTAAGGGCAATAACCCGGTGAAAACTGCAGATGTACATTCACAGTCTTTAGACATTACTAATGGGGCCCATCAGCACATGTTTGCCCAGATGGCAGAGGCTGTTCATTTTTATGGAGCCAAAGCGAGCTATTTAGTTCTGCCTAACATGAATATAGTGGCGGGCTATGATGCTAGCGATGGGATTCTTTCGGAATTTGTCGCTGGGGATGGTTCTAAGGCGGAGTATGGAAAGGCTGCTCCTAAGGAATTACTTTACGAAATGGTTGAGGAATACGCAAAGGAAGCTAAATTAGCGAAAAATCTAGGGTTTGATATGTGCTACCTGCACATGGCCTACCGCATGATGTTTCCAGGGCGTTTCCTGTCTCCTTTGTCCAACCAGCGGACGGATGAATTTGGGGGCTCTATTGCTAATCGTGCCCGGTTCCCGCTCATGATATGTGAGGCAATTAAGAAAGCGTGTGGCAAGAATTTTTTGATAGAGATCAGCATCTCAGGCCGGGAGGACGATACATATCCGAATGGTGCAACTGTGCAGGATCAGATCGAGCTGGCGAAATTGTGTGCGGGTAAAGTGGATATCCTTCAAATTCGCGGTGGAGCCATTGATCCTTCCGCTTGTTGTTTTCTTGTTCCCGAAGACATGCCGCACAGGGAAAGTGCCGCCGCGATCCGCAAGGGATTGACAGAAGCGGGCGTTCAAAATGTGTATATCGATCTGGTGGGCGGATGTCAGGATCTGGATCTCTGCGAGGAAGTGATTGAAAAAGGGGAGGCCGACTTTATCGGAGGCGCACGCACTTACATTGCCGACCCAGAGTTTGGTGTAAAAGCCTATGAAGGTCGGGGAGAGGATGTAGTTTCCTGCCTGCGTTGCAATAAGTGTCACATCCCTGGGCCGGAGAAATGGAATACGGTCTGCTCTGTGAACCCCGTCTTTGGCATTGAACACAAGGTAGAACGTATGGTGTCGGCGCCGTCGAGAAAAAAGAAAATAGCAGTAGTAGGCGGTGGGCCTGCCGGTATGCAGGCAGCACAGATTTTAAAGAGGAGAGGTCATGATGTTACGCTGTATGACGAAGCGGGCGAGCTGGGTGGTATGCTGAAGACTATGGCTCCTATGGGACTAAAATGGCGCATCAATATGTATCGAGAATATATGGCTGAGCAAACCTATAAATGCGGTGTAAATGTTGTCCTCAACACAAGAATGACTCCAGAAATGATAGATGCAATCGGATATGACGATGTTCTTCTGGCTTTGGGGGCAGATCCTGCGCGGCCTCCAGTTCCAGGCGCTGATAGGAAGAATGTCATGTTTGCGGCGGAGGCGGCGCTAAGAGAAAATGAGCTGGGCCACAATCTGGTTATCGTCGGCGGTGGTGAGGTTGGCGTAGAAATGGGCATACATTTGGCCCGAAAGGGTCATGAGGTGACTGTAGTTGAAATGCTGGGTATGTTGTCCCCAGAAAGTGTACCTGTGCATTTTCGCAGTATGCTTGAACAGACTTGGGAAAACCAGCAAGGTTTCCATTATATCCTGAATGCTGTTTGTACGGGTATTTTTGATGAAAAAATCACTTATAAAAAGGATGGAATAGAATGCGAACTGCCGGCGGATAATGTGTTGTTAGCAGCGGGATTTAAGGCCAGAGGTGATGAGGCGATGAGTTTCTTTACTGGAAAAGCGCGAACCTGGATGATTGGAAGCTGTGAGACGCCAGGGAGCATTCAGTCAGCAAACCGCTCGGCATTTGGTGTCGCTAACAATATTTGAGAAAAGTTCGCCCCTGGCCCCTGATAGAAAGGAAATGCCTGATATGTCCGATAATATACCATATAATATCCGTGTTGCCAAATTGCGTGAAAAAGTAATTGGCGCACCAGAGATTTGTGTAGAGCGAGCCTGGTTTATGACCGAGTCATATCGCCAGACAGAAGGAGAACCCTTTGTCCTCCGAAGAGCGAAGGCTATGGATCATATTTTTAAGAATATGTCCATTCGCATTGATGACGGGGAACTGGTTGTGGGCAATTCGACCAGCAAGGATCGCGGCGCACCCATCATTTGCGAGCTGATGTGGGAGTGGTACCTAAATGAGATGGACGATCTTTCCGTTCGCAAATGGGATCGCTGCAAGCCTATCAGCGAAGAGGAAAAAAGAAAAACTTCGTCAGTGCCTGCCATATTGGAAGGACAAAACACCAGTTGATCATTGGATGGACAAAGGAATTGACCCTGTTGCGCTGAAGAATCAGGAATACGGTGCGTTTATTTCCATCGGCGGCGTGGCTATGCACCTTGCCCATACTGCTGTGGATTATGAGAAAGTTCTCCGATTGGGTCTGGAAGGAATTAAAGAGCAAATTGCTGAGGAACTGAAAAAACCGGCAGACGATGATAAACGCACCTACTTAGAGGGTGCGGTAATTGCGATGAATGCTGTAGTAGCTTTTGCTAACCGTTATGCTGAATTGGCAAAAGAAAAGGCAGCTATAGAGGAAAATCCTGCTCGTCGAATGGAGTTGGAATCTATTGCGGAAACCTGCCGCTGGGTGCCAGCATATCCTGCACGCAATTTTCACGAAGCTATTCAAAGCATGTGGTTTGTACACTTGGGACTGCGGATGGAAGCCCCGGCGCTGGGTATTACCTTAGGGCGTCCAGATCAGTTTCTCTATCCCTTTTATCTAAAAGATATTGAACAGGGTATCATCACCAAGGAACAGGCGTTGGAAGAGCTGGCTCTTCTCTTTGTGAAAATGAATGACATGGCAGTGGTGATGGGAGCAGAGCAGGTGGAGAGCCTGGGGGGATTTCCCACTATGGCAGGGATTACCATTGGTGGGGTAACTCCTGAAGGAGAAAATGCGGTCAACGAACTATCCTATCTTATCCTGGAAGCGGAACAGATGGTAGGACTGACAGTGGATGAAGTCATTATCCGGGTTGCGGATAAGACGCCTCTCCGTTTCATCG
Organism: Oscillospiraceae bacterium; assembly: GCA_021200935.1. GTDB lineage: Bacteria > Bacillota > Clostridia > Oscillospirales > Oscillospiraceae > CAJOIG01. Next base: position 22,614 of record JAJQFY010000237.1, on the reverse strand, counting down.
AGGAAGCTTGTCGGGCAAATAAACGAATGCGCGGTAAGCTGAAATTCGTTGGAGACCGCACCGCAATCGAACAGTTTACCTCATATGGACGCCCCATTGAGATGGCGCGGGATTATATTTTAGCTGGCTGTTTTACGCCCACAATACCCTATCGGTGCTTCGATACGTCTGCATCTACGATCAACGTACTTTTTTTGCTGGAGCTAGCACTGAATGATGGCGTGTCCCGTATCACGGGAGAGCAGGTGGGACCAAAAACCGGCGATCCACGCAAATTCAAGAGTATGGATGATGTGTTGGCCGCCTTTAGAACACAGTTCGATACCGCTTTGTCCCATGGTATCCGTCTACATGACCAGTATAAGGAACAATATACCAAATACGTTCCCCAGCCGTTTCAATCTATTTTGTTTGATGGATGTATTGAAACGGGTAAGGATTTTGCAGATGGTCTGCTGACTGGCATATATGCCAGAGAACAACATGGCATAGCTGGATTGATAAATGTAGGGGATTCCTTGGCCGGATTAAAAAAGGCTGTCTTTGATGAAAAAATTGTTACGATGGAAGAAATGATTGATGCGCTGGACAAAAACTTTGATGGTTATGATGAGTTGCTTTATATTTTGCGTCACGCACCTAAGTTTGGGAATGATATCGAGTATGTTGACGACTTAACGAACATGGTTCTGGATATTTGCCAGGATGTAATTAAACAGTATACAGGTTATAAAGGAGCAACTTCGGTTCTGTGTGCTTCTACAGGTACGGCTAATATGGATTTGGGTCGGAAGGTAGGGGCTACGCCGGAAGGACGCAAGGCTGGCGAGGCACTTGCAGAAGGAGGTGTTTCACCGCATCAGGGGCGGAACAAAACGGGTATAACAGCTACCTTTAACTCGGTGGCCAGACTTCACCATACGGCAATTCCTGGCGGGTCTGTGTTTAATATGCGAATTAACCCAGATGTATTGAAGGATGATGAGAAAGTCCATAAGTTTGCAGTCATGCTTAAAACCTTCTTTGAAAACGGCGGATTTCACGCTCAATTCAACACTGTGGATGGGGAAATGCTTAAAGACGCTCAAAGGAATCCGGAAAAGTATAAGGATCTGGTCGTTCGCGTGGCTACCTACAGTGCGTTGTTCACAGAATTGAGTAAATCGCTGCAGGATAATATCATTGAGCGTACAGAGTTTGGTTCCTTATGAACCCATCGTATCAAATCGTAATTATTAATTAGGAGAAAACCATGAAAGAAAGTAAAATCACCCTGCGTGTGCTTAATCCACGAGGTGTTATCGCGAATCCAAAAGCGGAAGGGTTAAAAGCGCCCCGGGTAAGAGATTTAAATGGAAAACGTGTAGCTCTTTTAGCGGAAAAACCAGACTCCATGCTTTTTATGAATGCTATGGAACGCCTTTTGAAGGCAAGACATCCAGATGTTGAGATAGTGAATATGCCTTCTTATGCAAGCCCTGTGGTGGGAAACAATACGGCTGAAGTTGCTGCAAAATGCGACGCATGGCTTCAAGGAGTAAAAACATCGACCTCCAGCCGGTTTGACGGCGACGTGGCCATGGAAAAGTTGGGGAAACCAGGCGTGTGTTACAGCGTTGATGTGCTAATGGAGCAGAAACATATTGTTTCGACCATTAATGGTATTTCAACCGTTCGTACCATTTCTATTCCGTCATTGGACTATTTTCTTGCTAAAGCCGATCAAAAGCTAATGGATAAGGTTGCAGAAGATTTGTTTGATGAAACTGTTCAGGCCCTGACAAGTCCTTTAACGGAAGAGGAAATGAATCCGCCGCAGCCAGTATACAACTATGAGGATTTATGCTTTTCTGCCGACACTTATGAGGAGGCGCTGGAGCAGTTTCAGCAGTACTGCATGAAATATGACATGGGGGATGGTTTGCCCCTAATTCCTCCTACGCGGGAATCAGTAGATGCGATGCTACAGGGGACAAGCTATCCGGCAGACAAAGAAATTGGCATTGTCCTTCCGGGGGGAGGCATAGCAACAGTAGAAAAGATAGCGATCAACGCAGTCATGGCCGGTGCCAGGCCAGAGTATTTGCCTTTGATTATTGCTATGATTGACTGCATAACAGATAAAAACTTCAATCAGTACCACATTAATACAGGCATTCTTCCTGTTTACTGGGTCAGCGGCCCCTTGGTCGAGGAATTGGGCATGAACAATGAGGTGAATTACCTTGGCCCCGGCAACCGAGTCAATAATACGATAGCTCGTGCGGTGGCTCTGTGTCAAATAAACATTGGCTGGCGTATCTTGTCTGTTTACGCAAGTCCGGGAGGTGCTGGCCGTCCTGATAATTTCACGAATTTCCTTATTCCAGAGAATCTGAAACACGGCCCTTGGGAGGAATCCTATGGTGTTTCCGCAGGATATTCAGCGGATGAGACTGTGGTTGGATGCTGCGAGCATATGTACTGCATGAATGGGCCAGGAGAGTGCCTGTTCTTCGGCTCCTTTGAGGATTCAATGAATGTCATTAAGGATATGTTTAAGGTGGATGCTTTCCATGTTGGAACAGGACATTCTAGCGCGGATGAACTGAGATATATGTTGATTTTGCACCCGACATTCGCTCATGATCTGGTAAAACACGGATATACAAAGGAGTCTTTTTTACAGTGGATTTATGATGCAACGACCATTGATTGGGACAAAATGAACGATAGAGCTCGCGAGCGACTTTTGCAGGAAGTGCGAATGGGTCTATGGATGGGTTTGCGGGAAGAAGACTGCAAATCTGGTTTAAAATTGGAACCTTTCTGTGATACAAGTCAGGTCATGCTTATGGTCTCTGGTGGATGCTGTGGCGGGACATCCATGTATAAGACCACCGCAGGTTCGACAGCCAAGATTGCAGATTGCCCGCCGGATTTTGAACCTCGTCCATTTATGAATAAGGTCGTACATGGGGCGACTTTGACTAAGGCCGGAAGATGAACAATCCGGGGTGAAACCATTTTTGTACCTTGTGAGAGAATGCCATCTCATAAGAATAAAAAATTACTTAGGAGGATAAAAATGAACAAACTACGTAAAATTCTTTCGATTTTGTTGATTGTCTTGATGTTTGCATCCATAGCTGCTTGTGGGAGCAATGATACGGGAGACAGTACCTCAACATCGGGCAGCGCAAATGAGGCAGGAAGTGAATCAGATGGAGGTACAGATGCCGCGGAAGAATCTGACTATGTTGTCCGCACTGTAGGTACGACCAGTCTGGGATGTTTTCTTGTCGGAAGTGCGGTAACAGCCAATGGGGCGGCCTGTACTGCGGTTTTTGACAGTCTGTGGACACTGGACGGATCTACCGGCGAGGTTACTTCCAATACTCTTGAAAACTGGTATTATGAGGATGATTGCACACTTGTCTGTACGCTAAAAGATGGCATTTATTTTAGCAATGGCGAAAAAGCAACATCTGAAGACGTTCTGTTTAGTATTACAAATTATATAGAGCGTGGCGCACCTATCGGGGATATGTATGGAGCCTTAAACGTTGAGGAGTCCTATTGCGAGGATGAGTTTACCTGTGTATTTAAGTTCGATGAACCATGGGGTCCTGGTATTTACAACTGGGCATCTTATCTATTTTGTAAATCCTGGTGCGAAGAAGTAGGCTGGGACTCCACAGATTGGTATGACTGTCCTGTGGGGTCTGGACCCTACGAAGTGGGCGAATTTGTGACAGATGATCATTTCACGTTGATTCTTCGTGATGATTATTGGGATGACAGTGCTGATTTTACGGTTGGTGAGTGGGAATTTCTCTATTACGGCGATGCCTCCACCATGGCCATCGAATTTGAGCAAGGAAAGCTTGATATTGTCTCCGGCTTGACAACCACTGACTTTGACCGTTATCTGGCAGATGATTCCATTGACGTGGGGACGCTGCTTGTACAGATGAATGACGTGCTGTTTTTAACCTTCGGTTTTGAAAATACCGATGTCTTCGATGACGTTGCGGTTCGAGAAGCCATTGCAAAAGGAGTTGACTGGGCGGCCATTGGAGATATGGCATATTCCAGTGTACAGACTGTAGCAACATCTATTCTACCCTCAACGAGTCCGTACTATTTGGATGTAGGTACATATGAATATGACCCTGATGCTGCCAAGCAGGTATTGGCCGATGCTGGCTATTCCGATGGTGATATTGTAATTAATATTACGGCCATTGATTCCACAATGTATAAGAGCGTATGCGAAGGGTTCCAATATTATGCGAACCAGCTTGGTATTACGGTGAATCTTGAGTTTGCAGATACTGCTACTGCGATGGTAGCGTGGTTGACCCCCGGCGGCACCGATATGGGAATCCAGTCTAATCCTACTGGCGATATTTCCGGCGAACCGCACAGCTGCCTAATGCAAATGGCGATGACCGGCGCATTCTTGGCAACGCATGTTCTGGACGATGAATATCAGGCGCTGTACACGGAGGCCATGGCTACAGTTGACACAGATGAACGTATTGAGCTCTTCCATGAACTGCAGCAGTACGTACATGACAACTATTTGATTATGCCAATTTGCGAATATTACACCGTTTATGGCCTCAATCCAAGCGTATACACAGAAGAAGAAATGGACAACGCGGTTGTAGCAGGTACAAAGATGTATCTGACCGCACTTTCATAAAGATTGATTTTTGTGGTGATGGGGCTTCGGCGGAGCCGCAGCCCCATCATCCCAGAGGGATACAGAGAGATTGACTTGCCTTTTGTTGAACAACAAACAGATTCAATGTTACAGGGAATTTACTGAAAAGTATTGTAAAAGACATATCTTAATTTCCACCGGGAGGTTTCATTTTGGCTAGATATATATTAAAACGATTATTATGGATAATCCCTGTGATGCTGGGTGTATTGCTTATCGTTTTTACGATTAGTTATCTGGCTCCTGGGGATCCTGTGCGGACGGCTCTCGGTTCCGGTTATACGGAGGAGCGTTATCTGGAAAAGCAGATCGAGCTTGGCCTGGATAAGCCGTTTTGGGTTCAACTCTGGAATTATATTGTTGGTATTGTTACGAGATTTGATTTTGGGAAATCTTATGTAACAAACATTTCTGTTTCATCTGAGATTATGCATCGGCTTCCTATCACGATAGGTATTGGACTGCTTGGTGTTATACTTACTATGATTATTGGCATACCTTTTGGTATGGTTTCAGCATTGAAGCAGTATTCAATATATGACTATTCAGTTACAGTGCTTTCCCTTTTGTGCGCGGCTATTCCAAATTTCGTGGCGGCGTTGCTGCTGATTTTGCTGTTTTGTGTAAACCTGAATTGGTTGCCGGTTACGGGATTAGATACATGGAAATCCTGGATACTGCCAGTGATTTCAAATTCCATTGCAGGCGTAGCAGTGGTTACAAGGATGTCCCGTACAAGTATCCTGGAGGTAGTGCGGCAAGATTACATTCGCACTGCGCGGGCCAAAGGCATTGAAGAAAGACGTGTGATTCGCAAACACGTACTTACAAATGCGCTTATTCCAATTATTACTGTGGTGGGCGGTCAAATGTGTACGATTGTAGCCGGATCTATCATTATTGAAACAATCTTCTCTATTCCAGGATTAGGAATGTATCTTTATTCGGGTATTAGCAATCGGGATTATCCAATTATTAATGGGTGTGTGTTGTTGATTGCGTTTTTTGTCTGTGTTATGAATCTTCTGACCGATTTGGCTTATGCGGCGGTGGATCCGCGTATCAAGGCGCAGTATCAAACAAAAAAGAAGAAGGCAGTGCATCTGGCGGAAAATGCACCTATCGGGGAGGATTGAGCCATGCTGAGATTTACAAAAAAACAGCGCCAGACTTATGAAGCGGAGCTTCTAAAGACAACTCGCAGCAAAAGCCGCTTTTCCGATGTTATGGGGCGACTTGCCAAAAGCAAGCTCGGAATGGTCGGTCTTGCTATTGTGGTTGTGTTAGTAATCTTAGTGATTTTTGCCCCGTTATTTACTAAATACGACTATGCTGCCCAGGATTATTCCAACCGATTTCAATATCCCAGTATGCAGCACATTATGGGAACCGATGATTATGGTCGGGATATATGGGCTAGAATGTTGTATGGTGGACGGATTTCGCTGTTGGTAGCAGTAATTGCCGTGGCTATTTCTATGGTATCTGGTATCGTTTTGGGGGCAGTTACAGGGTATTTTGGGGGGAAGGTCGATATTATTATCTGCCGCATTTTGGATATTTTAATGGCCATCCCTGCATTGCTTCTGGCAATTGTCATTTCGGCAGCTCTGGGTACCGGGGTTGTAAATACGGCCTTGGCTGTTTCTATCGGCACAATACCTGGTGCGGCACGAATTGTAAGGTCAACGGTAATGACAATCAAAGATCAGGAGTATGTGGAGGCAGCTAAAGCAACTGGATCTAATAATGCCCGAACCATTTTTGTTCATATCCTGCCAAACACGTTGCCCACGCTGATTGTGGATTCGACTTTACGAATTGGTGGTTGTATTTTGGGCATTTTCGGCTTGAGCTTTATTGGCTTGGGCGTTCAGCCTCCAACGCCGGAATGGGGTTCTATTTTGAATGTGGGCCGACAGTACATCCGTACCTTCTGGCCTATGACCGTGTATCCCAGCCTTATGATCGCTTTGGTCATGTTTGGCTTTAACCTGCTTGGTGATGGTTTGCGTGATGCGCTTGACCCAAAGTTGAAGAACTAAGAGGTGGAATATGAGTCTGCTTGAAATAAAAAACCTAAATGTTGAATTTAAGAGTGATAACTACATTGTAAAGGCTGTCAATGGCGTGAACCTATCCATAGAAAAAGGAAAAGCACTGGGATTGGTTGGAGAAACCGGCGCAGGGAAAACCACCACTGCATTAGCTGTGATGGGCCTAATTCAGAGTCCTCCTGGCAAGATTACCTCCGGTGAGATCTTTTTCAATGGATCGGATTTGCGGAAGGAATCGGAAGCAGAAATGCGGAAAATACGCGGGAATGAAATTTCGATGATATTTCAAGATCCTATGACAGCCTTGAATCCGATAATGCCTGTGGATGAGCAAATTATGGAGGTTATTTTGCAGCATGAGCATTGTACACGGGAGGATGCTATGCACAAAGCCCTGGAAATGCTTGAGATGGTAGGTATAAAGGCGGAACGGAGCGCGGATTATCCACACCAATTTTCTGGTGGGATGAAACAGCGTGTTGTCATTGCTATTGCTTTGGCTTGCAATCCTCAGCTCTTGATAGCGGATGAGCCGACCACAGCGCTGGATGTAACCATTCAGGCTCAGATATTAGAAATGATGCGGGAAATGCGGGAAAGACTTGGGACTTCCGTGCTTCTTATTACGCACGATCTTGGAATTATTGCGGAAAACTGCGATGATGTAGCTGTCATGTATGCAGGGGAGGTTGTAGAAAGTGGGACGTTAGAACATTTGTTCAACAACCCATGCCATCCCTATACTTTGGGCTTGTTTGATTCGCTGCCCAGTCTGACTAAGAAGGTGAGGCGTTTAAATCCCATTCCAGGATTGATGCCGGATCCGGCTAACCTTCCGATGGGGTGTAAATTTCACGAGCGATGCGGTAAGTGCATGAAAAACTGTGAGGCTGATATACCTAACATGGTTGAGGTAGAGCCTGGACATTATGTAAGCTGTTTTCAGTTTACACAGAAAGGAGGCTGCTGAGCAATGGGGGAGATGATTCGTGTCCGTCATTTGAAGAAGTATTTCGATACACCAGCCGGAAAACTTCATGCTGTGGATGATGTAAACTTTACCATTAACGAAGGGGAGACGCTGGGGGTTGTTGGTGAATCTGGCTGCGGCAAAAGCACATTGGGTCGTGTACTCATCCGTTTGCTCGATCCGACTGATGGGGAGGTTCTTTACAAAGGGCAAGATATCTCTAAGAGCACTCGTAAGGAGAGCCGCGATCTCCGCCGGGATATGCAGATTATTTTTCAGGATCCGTTTTCCTCCCTAAATCCTAGAATGACGGTTAGTCAGTTGATAGGCGACCCCCTGAAAGCATATCGGATATATAAAACGAAGAATGAACGCACAGAACGTACATTGGAATTAATGGATACAGTAGGCTTGGCTCGTCGTTTTGCTGATTCCTACCCTCACGAATTGGATGGAGGCCGCCGCCAGCGGATTGGTATTGCGCGTGCCCTGTCTTTGAATCCACGATTTATCGTGTGTGATGAACCCGTATCTGCGCTGGATGTGTCTATTCAGGCACAGGTGCTGAATCTTTTGCAGGATCTGCAGGAAGCACAGGGATTAACTTATATGTTTATCACGCACGATCTGTCTGTAGTGAAACATATATCTAATGATATTTTGGTCATGTATACCGGCACTATGGTGGAAAAATGTTCCTCAGACGATTTATTTGAGCTGCCGCTGCACCCATATACTAAGGGCCTTTTATCGGCTATTCCTATTCCGTCTCTGGAGCAAAAACGGACGCGTGTTGTTATGAGAGGAGAGATATCCTCGCCGATTGAGCCAAAGCCAGGCTGCCGCTTTATGCCTCGCTGTCCCTATGCTACGGAGATTTGTCGGACACAATTTCCGCAGTATGAGGAGATTTTGCCAAATCATTTTGTTTCCTGCCACAATGTACGGGAGATCAATAAACTTTGATAAATGAAAAGAGGTTAAATATGGGATGTCCAACAATTAGACTATATAACAGCAATGAAATTCCTCAAGTAGGTATGGGGACTATGTTTGTACCGCCTCCAGAGAATTTTGATTTTCAAAATTTTTTCGATAATGCAGTAGCTGCCGGATATCGTTTGTTCGATACAGCCGCACTTTACGGAAATGAGTTCGAGTTGGGCGAAGCTATCAAGAAAAACGGTATAGATCGGAAGAAGCTGTTCATTAGCAGTAAGCTGAAAAATGGACATCATAAATATGACGATGCTTTGCGGGAGTTTGAGGGTACATTGAAGCGCCTGAACCTGGAGTATCTGGATATGTATCTGATTCACTATCCATGTCCAGCTATCGGGGAATATCCGCAGGCGTGGAAGGCGTTTGAACGCTTATATGAGGAAGGTCTTGTCAAGAATATTGGTGTTTCCAATTTTCACCAATCTCATTTGGAAAGACTTTTTCAGACAGCAAACATTAAACCCGCAGTAGATCAGCTCGAGTGTAACCCTTATTTAACGATTAAGCCGCTGCGTGATTTTTTGAAGAGACATGAAATTATTATGGAAGCGTGGTTTCCCTTGGGAGGACCACCTCATGATCAGTTAATGCCCGGTACGCCTGTACCTAAATATGGGCCACTGCGGGAAAATGAAGTAATCAAATCACTAGCGATGAAATATAACCGTACCACAGCGCAAATTATACTGCGGTGGGAGACCCAGAGAGGAATGGTAGTGGTACCCAGATCATCAAATCCTGTGCATATGGAACAGAATATCAATATATTCGATTTTTCCTTGACGGAAAATGATATGGAGACCATTGAGACATTAAACGATGATTATCATAGTGCGCCAGATGGCGACATCTGCAACGATGTTTGGGATTAAGCTACCTCTGAATGAATTAAGGGGTGCAGCCGCGTAGCGTAGCAAATATAGAGGAAAATTAATGAATGCGACTGAATTAATAAAGATAAAACGTGACTATGAAAAAGTATCACGAAGTGCAAGCGTTCATCGCTATGTGGCGATGGAAGAATTTCGTATGTCATATCCCAATGATTTTGGGTTCCGATTTGATCCTACAACCATGGATATTCCACACGAGGAAGTGGGCCGTCGGTTACAGATACTAGAAGACAAGATCATGTTGGTGGAAAAATTCCTGTCCAAAAATACGCTAAGCAGGGAGGAATTGGTGGGCTTAGGGGTAGACGAGGCGGAATTTGAAGCAGTGAAGGGTCAATATTATCCACTCAAAAAGGAAATTCCTGACGGTCTCATTATTATGACCTTCGACGATAGTTCGATTGATCACTATACAAAAGCGGCCCCTGTCTTAGAAGAGTTTGGGGCCAAGGGGAGCTTCTTTACCTGTGAGACAAAAAAGGGTATGGACGGTGGTACAGGCTTTGAGGACAAAGGCAGATATATGACGTGGGAACAGATTTCAGAGTTAGCAAATCGAGGTCATGAAATTGCAAACCATACCATGAACCATGATTTTGGTTTTATACATCAGTCAGAGGAAACGAAAACGAGAGAGATTGAGGCGCTGGCTAAAAAGTGCGCTGTATATGGCATTGCTGAGCCCGTGGTATTTGGCTATCCAGGAGGAGTCTGTGATCAGGAAAGCGTGGAGCTTGTTGCATCTCTTGGATATCATTGGGCCCGCGGAGATTTGGTTGGAACTGGTCGAGTTGGGCAGAATGTCTATGACCCGTTAGTAGATTGCCCGCTGGCTATACCAGGTTTTAATGGTGCGCCGATGTTTGCGGATGCACAGTTGGAACGTGTGGTAGAGCAGGCGAAGGATGGTCGTGTGGCGGTGCTGGCTTATCATGGGATAGACAACGGTGACTTTGGAAGACTGTCTTTTCGGCAACAGTTAGAGTGCATTTATCGTGCAGGCGGACGATGTGTAAGCTTTGCTGATTTGGAAGAATACATTGATCCGCTAAAGGCGTATAAATATTGGAAGTTGTGAAGATAGAGAAAGGCTGACACGTTATGGAAAAGGGAAATAAAGGCCTTATATTTAATATTGTTCATTCCTCCTTTGTGGATGGACCTGGTATACGCACAACGATATTTTTAAAGGGATGCCCACTAAGGTGTATTTGGTGCTGCAATCCTGAGGGACAAAAATTTACGCCAGAGTTGAAGGTAGCAATAGAAGCCTGTAATGGATGTGGCCGATGCCTGGATGCCTGCTCCCGTGGGGCGCTGACACTGAAGAATGGGAAGATTGATGTAGAACGATCATTGTGTGATGGATGCGCCGAATGCTGTGGAAAATGTTATATGGAAGCTCTTGATGTTTTCGGGACATGGATGACGGCTGAAGAGGTATTTGCTGATGTTGTAAAGGATAGAATTTATTATAACAAAACAGGCGGAGGATTAACTATTGGTGGCGGTGAGGCCACTACGTATCCGGAGTTTTGTTTGGAGCTTGTTGAACTTTGCCACCAGGAAGGGTTCCATGTGGCTGTTGATACATGTGGATATGTGACATCAAAACGAGGTATGGATGTGCTAATGGCTGCGGATTTGCTCCTTTTCGATATTAAAGGATTGGACACTCAGCGACACCAGACGAATACCGGGGTGTCCAACGAATTGATTCTGAGCAATCTTAGAACACTGGATGCTGCTGGAAAGAATTATTATATCCGAATGCCCATTATTCCGGGATATAATGACAGCGAGGATGAATTATCTGCTGCTGCTGAATTGTTGACATCGCTTCGTGGCTTAAAACGCCTTGATATTTTGCCGGTGCATGAATATGGAAAAAGCAAATACCAGGAGCTTGGGATGGAATATAAACTTCATTGTAAGGTAATTCCAGATGAACGACAGAAGAAAATACTAATGTTTTTCCAAGAACGTGGATTGCCGACACAAATTGGTGGGTGAGAGTAAATAGCGGGAAAGGAGTATGGTACTATGAAAGGTAAAATAACCAGTAGGGAACGAATTACTATGGGGTCATATTCCATGATGAGCCTTGCTGTTATGATCAACATGATGTATGTCAATACATTTGCTACTGAGGTATTAAAAATTCCCGCAGCAACACTGGCAAATGTATTACTCCTTGCCAAGGCAGTGGATTTGTGCGTAAGTGTTGGAGCAGGTGCTATCATAGAAAAAGTAAAACTGGGGGCAAAAGGTAAATACCAGGGATGGCTGTATTATTTTCGATGGGTGATGGTGGTGGTTTGCCTGGCAGAGGTCTTTAATACAAGCGGAGTACCTATTGTGGCGCGTGTGGCGGTGCTGGCTGTTTCTTATACGATCCTTAATTCTACATTGAATTTGGTGCAAACAGCTTATTATGGAGTAATTTCAGTGTTTTCGGGGTCGGATATGGGTATTCGAAACGAAATCACAGTCAGTTTTACGCGACAATCTACTATTGTTACGCTGATTTCCGCGTTTATCCCGATGCTGGTTTCCCGGATGCCTTTTGGGGACTGGAATTATTTTATTATAGCAGTGATATTTGTTATTCCAATGCCGGTTGCCCTGGGCCGCATGGCTCGTATGATAGAGGGAGAAGCACCGGCGGGTACGGGTGTTAGTCCTGTTAGCCTGCGGGATATGATCAACACGCTTCTGCATAACCCTCAGTTAATGGTAGTATTTTTGTCTCAACTGGCGCTATATATTGGAATGTACACCTACATAAGCATTTACAGTTATTACTTTATTGTGGTGGTTGGGGATTTTTCTATTATGACCGTTGCTAGCCTGATTGCGGCTGTAGTGGGTGTTTTGGCGGCAATGATTATGCCAAAAATTGGAATAAAGATGGGCAAGAAATGGGCCAGTGCCTGCGGCTTTTTCATCTTTGGACTGGGACTAATGGGCATTTATTTTACTGGGAGTTATGGTTGGGTATATTATGCCATTTTTATGAGTGTGGCAATTTGCGGCACACAACTATATACGCCATTTCATCTTATTATGTATCTTGATTGTGGGGAATGGTATATGTGGAAAACAGGAAAGGATACCCGTACTATTGCTAATGGTTTGCAGACACCGCCTATCAAGATTGGCATTCTTTTAGGGAGCAGTTTAGGTTTATATCTTCTCAGTGCTACAGGCTATATGTCGGGGATGGTGGCTGACGAATTGTGGGTACATCAGTTCATGTTTTCCTGTTGGTTTATCCCGGCGATTATTTATTTCGTTGCAGGGTTGATTCTTGTTTTGTTCTATAAAATCACGGACGAAGATGCCGCTATGTACGCTCGGGAGAATAAAGACCATATAGCGAAAAAAAGTATATGTGAATGAACATGGATTCTGTTGCGTAGGGAGAATATACGCCACGATTTCTATCTTATCTTATGCTGACTTTCTCATTTATCACGTCGGTCAGTTTTGCTCTAAACTGTCCCCCCAAAAAAATGGGACACACCAAGATGCGGTCCTTTTGCTCCCCTGCGGGGTGCACAAGACGTTTCGTAAGCTCTCGACACGTTTCGCGATATAAGAAGGGGCTGCATCAAAATAGTCAAGCGCAAAACACCGCCAAGAGGGCTGCAAAAGCAGTGGCCAAGGCGGTGCTTTTACGTGATATCAATTTCATGTGGTTATTAGGTCGGGCACCGGCCCCAGATACAATGAGATCACCTGTTTTTGCAGTATTCGACTTGTGAAATGCGGAGAGGAGCTGTTCTACCGAAGCAAAGAAAACTATACATATTTTGCTATATTAAACCTCAAAATTTTGAGAGATCCAAAGCAAAGAAGTATAAAAACAATATGGCCGCACGACGGTCGCACGGGTCGGCAGTTGTTTGAAAAAATTGTGTCTTAAATCTTGAAAAAACTGAAAACAGTGTACACTCCAGGGGTGGCGGATTGCCAGACCTTCGGTTGTTGTGTACTGTTTTGTAATTTGCAGGCCCTTGAGGCCCATTTCACCGTCCGTTGAGGAATCAGCGGGGGCTGTACAAAACAATTTCGTTTTGGTACAGCCCCCTATGATCCCGGACGGTGGAACCATTGCGGTTCTGGCTTCGGGTGGAACGAAGTTTGTAGCTAAGTGTAAGTATATTGATGCATCTCACGTTTGCGTCAACGGTGATGGCTATCACATCGACGGGTTTGCTGAACGTGCTGCCGGTAGATGCTGCCCCAAATTAGGGGTGAGAATTGTGAGGCAAGGCTTGGGACGTATTACAATGGTTCCCTCTGGTGGGGAAAAGATTTCCCTGTTTTTAGAGATTGTTGTGTCCTTTTCTATTAAAATAGAGGATATTACAATTACCGGGAGGAAGCAGTGTGAATACATATGGCTACGTCCGCGTTAGTACGCGGGAGCAGAATGAGGAGCGTCAGATGATTGCTATGCATGATTTTGGGGTGACGGACGAGAACATCTTTTTGGACAAGATGTCCGGCAAGGACTTCAATCGCCCTGCCTATCGCTCGATGATGGAAAAAATTGAGCCTGGCGATACCCTTGTGTTAAAGAGCATCGACAGGCTGGGGAGAGATTATGATGAAATTATTGAGCAGTGGCGCAAAATTACGAAGGAGCATCGGACGGCGATTGTCGTGCTGGATATGCCCCTATTGGACACCAGGGAGAAGGGGAAGGATCTTACGGGGGCCTTTATATCCGACATGGTGCTTCAGATTTTGAGCTATGTTGCCCAGACGGAGCGGGAGTTTAATCACCAGCGGCAGCAGGAGGGCATCGCAGCCGCGAAGGCCAGGGGCGTAAAATTTGGACGCCCTGCCAAGAAGCGCCCGGAACAGTTCTATATGTTAAAAGCGGCGTACCAGCAGGAGCAGGTCTCCGCCCGGGCCGCCGCGAAGCTCCTGGGCATCCACCACAAGACATTTTTGCGGTGGGCCAGTGAGTGAACAAGCGTAACAAAGGAAAATGGCGCACAAAGCAAGATTTAAGCGCCAGATAAAGCGAGATAAACCGCGCAACTAAGGTGACAAAAATCACTCAACAACAAGAATATAGCACACCTGTTTTCCAAGAATTTACAAATTTCTAACGTCGCAAAAACAGGGAAAAACAGGATAGAAGGCACATCTTGACTAGACCGTTTTTTAGTTGAGAATGTGCCTTCTTGTGCATTTTAAGGCTTTTTTTATCCTAATTCGCAGTCATAAAAATGCTTTATCACATTAATTGAAACTATTTTAACAGCTTTTTCTGATTAACAAGCATTATTATACACTATCCTCCTTGATTTTGCAATACCCAGTGGCGCTTAAACCTTGCTTTGTGCGCCGCTGGGAAAGCCCGTAATGGGATGGGCCTGTAACGGACAGGAGGGGATCTCGGTGAAGATTGAGCTGTATGAGCATAACAAAGCTGCATATTTGTCAGTGATTCGACTGCTGAAGGAAACCGGGAAGGCCGCCGTGGTGCATCCCACCGGCACGGGGAAATCCTTTATCGGGTTCCGGCTTTGCGCCGACCATCCAGGGGAGACCATTTGCTGGGTCTCTCCGTCTGCGTATATTTTCAGAACCCAGCTTGAGAACCTGGCAGCCGCCACCGGGGGCGAGATGCCGGAAAATATACGTTTTTTCACCTATGCCAAGCTCATGCAGATGAGCGAGGAGGAAATCGGAGCGATTCAGCCCGCTTACATTATTTTGGATGAATTCCACCGCTGTGGGGCGGCGTATTGGGGACAGGGGGTGCAAAAACTGCTGGACGCCTTCCCCCAGACACCGATTCTCGGCCTGTCCGCCACCAACATCCGTTACCTGGATAATCAGCGGGATATGGCAGATGAACTGTTCGACGGCAACATCGCCTCGGAGATGACGCTGGGCGAGGCTATTGTCCGGGGGATTTTGAACCCGCCTAAGTATGTAATGTCCGTATACTCCTATCAGCAGGATTTGGAGAAATATGAACGTCGGGTGCGAATCGCAAAAAACAAGGCGGTTCGCGATGCTGGACAGGCCTATTTGGAGGCGCTGCGGCGGGCCATTGAGATGGCTGATGGACTGGATGTGATTTTTGATCGGCACATGACAGACCGCACGGGAAAGTACATCGTGTTCTGCGCGAGCAAGGAACATATGGACGAAATGACGCGCCACGTGCCGGAATGGTTTGCCAAGGTAGACCCTGCACCCCATGTGTATTCCATCTATACGGAGGATCCTACAGCCAGCAAATCCTTCCGGGACTTTAAGCAGGACGGTGACACTACCCATCTTCGGTTGCTGTTTGCCATTGATGTGCTGAACGAGGGCATCCATGTGGAGGATATCAGCGGCGTGATTTTGCTCCGGCCAACCATTTCGCCCATTGTGTATAAGCAGCAAATTGGTCGCGCCCTTTCTGCCAGCAGTGCCAGGGAGCCGGTTATCTTCGATATTGTGAACAACATTGAAAACCTCTATAGCATCGGAGCGGTGGAGGAGGAAATACGGGCCGCAGTTCTCTATTACCGCAGCCACGGGGAAGGGCAGGCGATTGCCAACGAGGGCTTTGAGATATTCGATGAGGTGCGGGACTGCCGGGAGCTGTTTGAAAAGCTGAACGACACCCTCTCGGCTTCCTGGGACGTGATGTACGCCTACGGAAAGGCGTATTACGAGGAATTTGGCAATTTAGAGGTTCCCCGGCGCTACAAGACGCCGGAGGGATATTCCCTGGGGAGCTGGGTCAGTACCCAGCGGAAGGTGCGGGCCGGGTATCAGGTCGGCAAGCTGGACGGCCAGCGCATTGCAAAGCTGGACGCGATTGGAATGCGGTGGGAGAGCGTCAGCGACCTGTCGTGGGAACGATATTATGAGGCAGCCAAGACCTACTTTGCAGACCATGGGGATTTGAATGTCAAGGTGGCCTATATCACGAAGGACGGGGTTCGGCTGGGCAACTGGATTGCAAATCTGCGGGGCTATAGGCGCAGCGGTATCAAATTGAAGTATATGACCCCGGAGCGTCTGAAGCTGCTGGACGATATCGGTATGATCTGGGATCAGCCGGACTATCTCTGGGAGCAAAACTATGCTGCCGCTTTGGCGTATTACCGGGAGAATGGACATCTGGCGGTGCCGCACGGCTATGTGACGGAGGACGGGATTCGGCTGGGGGCCTGGATCTCTCGTCTCCGCAGGCAGAAAAATACTTTGAGTAAGACTCAGATTCAGCGCCTGGATGAGCTTCAGATGATATGGGAGGATCGCCAATCCAAGGCATGGGAGGCCGGGTACACCCAGGCGGAGCGGTTTTACCGGGAGCATGGAGATTTGAATGTGCCTGCATCCTATATATCGCCTGACGGCTATCGGCTGGGAAACTGGATATACAACCAGCAAAAAAATTACCAGCTTGGAAAGTTGCCCATTGCGCGAAAGGTGCGGCTGGACAGTCTGGATATGGCTTGGAAAAGGGATGACCCGTGGGAGGTTCGGTACGCCCTGGCGAAGGACTATTTTGAGAGGCACGGAGACCTGGAGGTTCCGGCGGACTATGTAACAGAGGGCGTTTGGCTTCACAAGTGGCTCAGTGAGCAAAAGCAGATATACCGGGGCAACCGCAAGGGCAAAGCCCTGACAGTGGAGCAGGTCAGGCGGCTGGAATCCATTGGGATGTGCTGGACGAGCCAGAGCGAGCAGGCGTGGGAACGGCGCTTTCAGGAGGCGCGTGAGTATTACGCCGTACACGGCAGCTTAAACCCACCGCCCAAATCCAGCTTTCGGGCTTGGCTCAACCGGCAGCGGGAAAATCGGAAAAAGGGACGCCTGAGCAGGGAGCAAATACAAAGACTCACCGACCTGGGCATGGTGCGGGAATGTGAGGACGCCTGGGAGATCGGCTACGCCCACGCGGAGGAATATATAAGACAGGGCGGCACGCTGCCTGTACCCCACGGCTATGCCAGCCCAGACGGCTATCGGTTGGGTGCCTGGTGGGAGCGGCAGCGGGCGGTGCATAACGGGAAGACCCAATATGGCAGTCTGTCCCAGGAGCGGGCGGAGAAATTAGAGGCCCTGGGCATGGTATGGCAGAGCCATTATGATACGTCCTGGATGGAGAATTACAGGCTTTTCAAGCAGTACATGGAGGAACACCACCAGGAACCCCAGGGAAAATGTCAGGCGGAAAACGGGACGGATTTGACCGCCTGGCTGCGGACGCAGCGGGAAAAATATCGCCAAGGCCAGTTGGACGGGGAAAGAGTTCGGCTGCTAGAGGAGCTTTCTGTGGACTGGCTGTTTCCTCAGGAACGGGCATGGGAGAATTATTACACAGCGGCCCAAGCCTATGTGAAGGCACATGGCGACCTGGCGGTGCCGGGAAATTATAAAACCCCGGAGGGGCTGGGACTTGGCCGGTGGGTCAGGCGCATGGCGGAACACCCGGAAAGGCTCAAAACCACCTGGGCCAACGGCGACCAGGCGGCGCGGCTTCGGGAACTGGGGATGTTTTGTGAGCAGCCCAGGGCTATGCCTGTGCGAGTGGGTGCTTCGGAACAGCCTGTGGGAGTATCCGTTGGGGCGTAGCGCGGTTGGGACGATGCAGACGACAAGCGGGTTAGGAGCTATGGGAACCGACAGGAAAGAGTGTTTTTAAAAGAACAAATGATTTGATTTTTATAGGGGAAACCACCGCAAAAAAATACGGGGGGGGGTATAACTATGAGAGAAAAAACGAATAAAAAGCAGGGAAATCATATGGACAGAAAAAAGAATCTTCAGCACTGGCAGATGATCGCAGCGGGGCTGATATGCTTTGATGCTGCGGCTATTGCCTGTTCCTATTTCTTCGGGCTATGGATACAGTTTGATTTTCAATATTCCAGAATACCCAGTGAATTTATAAGGGCCTATGCCTTTTCTATACCGATTTATATTTTGTGCGCGATTGTGTTCTTCGGGGTCATGCGTATGTACAGGGGCATGTGGCGCTTTGTGGGCCTGGGGGAGCTGATTCGGTACGCTTTTGCGTCACTTGTGACCTCGGCGGTATACTGCGCTGCGATTACGCTGGCATTCCAACGGATGCCCTTCGCCTATTATATCGTGGGCTCCGGCTTGCAGCTTCTTCTTGTTGTGGGGGTGCGGCTGAGCTATCGGTTTTACACGGAAATTCTGGCGAAGAAAAATTTTGCGCCGCCGCAGGCACCGGGAAAACGGGTCATGGCTATCGGCGCGGGCGCTGCCGGACGGATTGTGGTTCGGGAGCTGATGCAGTCGGACAAGACCAGCGACGTACCCTGCTGCATTATTGATGATAACGTCAATAAGTGGAATCGTTTTATAGACGGTGTTCCCATCGTGGGCGGACGGGGCAGCATCTGCGACAGCGTGAAAAAATACAATGTGGATGATATTTATTTTTGTATTCCCACCGCCTCCTCCAAGGTGAAGAAGGAGTTTCTGGATATCTGCAAGGAGACGGGCTGCCAGATAAAGCAGCTTCCGGGCATTTATCAGCTTGCCAGCGACGAAGTGCTGATCAGTCGGCTGAAATCTGTGGCGCTGGAGGATTTGCTTGGCCGAGACCCGATTAAGGTGGATTTGGATGAAATATTCCAATACATAAAGGGAAAGACCATTCTTGTCACCGGCGGCGGCGGCTCCATCGGGAGTGAGCTGTGTCGGCAGATTGCGGGACATGAGCCGGGACACCTGATTATTTTTGATATTTATGAAAATACCACCTATCAAATCGAGCTGGAGCTTCGGGAAAAATACCCGGATTTAAAGCTGACGGTTTTAATTGGGTCGGTTCGGGACAGCCGCAGATTGGATCATGTGTTTGGAACGTATAAGCCTGACATTGTGTATCATTCGGCAGCCCATAAGCATGTGCCACTGATGGAGTACAGCCCTAATGAGGCCATCAAAAACAACGTGGTTGGCACGTATAAAACGGCCTATGCGGCGCTGAAATATGGTACGCAGCGGTTCGTGCTGATCAGCACGGATAAGGCGGTAAATCCCACCAATATTATGGGCGCGTCAAAGCGTATTTGCGAGATGGTGATTCAGAGCATGGACGCTGTCAGCAGAAGTGGGCGGATGGATTTGCTTCCTTTTCTTCACGCCCATAAGGACAAGGTGGTTAATGGCCAGATTGTGCCTGACCCAATGGATCACATTGCAGCCGACGGGGGTGCCTCCTGTGATGAGCTGAAAATTGAAAGCGTGAAGAATAAGGGGCGGACGGGAACGCAGTTTGTTGCCGTGCGCTTTGGAAATGTGCTTGGCAGCAACGGCTCCGTTGTACCCCGCTTTAAGCAGCAGATAGAGTCCGGCGGCCCGGTAACAGTGACTCACCCTGATATTACCCGGTATTTTATGACAATTCCAGAGGCGGTCAGCCTGATTTTGCAGGCCGGAACCTATGCCTGGGGCGGTGAGATTTTTGTGCTGGATATGGGCGAGCCGGTGAAGATTGACACGCTGGCGAGAAACCTTATAAAGCTGTCCGGCTTCAAGCCGGATGAGGATATAGAGGTGGTATATACAGGACTGCGTCCGGGCGAGAAGCTGTATGAGGAAAAGCTCATGGCCGAAGAGGGCATGAAAAAGACGGACAACGAGCTGATTTATATTGGCAAGCCGATCCCCTTCAATGTGGAGGAGTTTTTAAAGCAACTGGAAGAGCTGGCGAGCGCAAGCTACGAAAACAGTTCCGACATCGTGGAAATCGTAGAGCGCATCGTCCCTACATTTCACCCGGTAGGTGAACATCCAGAGGAAAAAATCACCACAGGCGCCGGTGCGAATGCGAAGCCTGTGGCGGTGTGATGGGGTGCTGGACAGTTGGGGATATCTGAAGAGGTAAATGAAGAAAAAATTGGAGGTCAATAAGCAAACGGCCCAAAAACGGCCAGCAGAAAACTGAACTGGCCGGAGGAGGAGGTATCAGTGCGGCAGTATGACAGTCGCCTTGTGAAAGCGGCTCCAATCCAGACGCTGCCCACAACGGTCACAGTAGACTTGGTATTCCCGTTCCAATGCAGCGGCACATTGGGGACAAACAGGAAATCCTGACAATCCCCAGGTGCACCTATAGCAGCGAACGTGCGTGACCGGCATTGGCACTCTGAATGAAGGCTGGGTGTGAATAGACGAAGGGATAAGTAATTCGTTTGGCGTACAGTCAAAGCCAATGCACAGTTTCTCCAGCGTAAGAATAGTAGGTGCAGTTTTGCCCCTGACTATGTCACCAAAGTATCTGGAACTAAGATTACAAAGTGCTGATGCAGATTCGCAAGAAAGATGGTACTCGCTGCACAGGCGAAGCACAGCAGCGGAAAGATTGTCTAAAAACATCTTAATTGCGCCCTTTCTGTCGGAGAATGCTTTTAGTGTATAAGAAAGATGTCGATATTGCAAGGAAGTATCCTTCCTGAATCTACCAGTTTTGCCATGATTAGTATGTGGCAATTGGTAATGCTGTGATAATCACAGTGGCGAATAGGCAACACTTCACATAGACAGTCAGTAACTGATTGTACAAATAGGAGGATAAAGGAAAGATGAACACAAGAGAGTTCACACCGTTTGAAAAGAAAATCTGGCTCTCGTCCCCGACAATGCATGGGGAAGAATTTCAATACATGAAGGAAGCGTATGACACGAACTGGATGTCCACGGTCGGTGCGAACATTAACGAGGTGGAGCGGCTGACCGCCGAGACTGTCGGTTGCAAATACGCTGTGGCACTGTCCTGCGGTACGGCTGCGCTGCATCTCGCCATGAAGGTGGCGGGCGTAAAGCCTGGTGTATCGGTTCTTTGTTCGAGCCAAACCTTTTCTGCGACTGTCAATCCTGTAACCTATGAGGGCGGTGTTCCTGTGTTCATTGATACAGAGTATGACACCTGGAACTTGGATCCTGTGGCGCTTGAGAAAGCCTTTGAACTTTATCCAGATGCAAAGGTCGTGGTTGTGGCTCATCTCTATGGCACTCCCGGAAAGATTGACGAAATTAAAGAAATCTGTGACCGCCACGGTGCAGCCTTAGTTGAGGACGCTGCTGAGTCTCTTGGTGCTACTTATAAAGGCAAGATGACTGGTTCGTTCGGAACTGTGGGAATCTGCTCGTACAACGGTAACAAGGTGATAACTGGTTCTTCGGGCGGTTGCCTGCTGACCGATGACAAGGCCGTTTATGAAAAAGTGAAGAAATGGTCCACACAGAGCCGTGAGGATGCGCCTTGGTATCAGCATGAGGAAATTGGCTACAACTACCGCATGAGCAATGTGATCGCTGGTGTTGTCCGTGGTCAGTATCCACATCTGAGAGAGCATATTGCGCAGAAGACAGCGATTTATGAGCGGTACAAGGAAGGCTTCAAAGACCTGCCGGTGAAAATGAATCCGTATGATGAAGTTAATTCTGTGCCGAATTTCTGGTTGAGCTGCCTGCTGATCGATGAAGATGCCATGTGTCAGCAGGTGCGTGGCGAACAGGATGCTCTTTATATCGGAGAACATGGAAAGTCCTGCCCGACAGAGATTTTGGAGACACTGGCAAAGTACAATGCCGAGGGTAGACCGATCTGGAAGCCGATGCACATGCAGCCGATTTTCAGGAATAACGGTTTTGTTACAAGAGAAGGCAACGGCAGAGGTCGGACGAACGCCTATATTGCTGGCGGAAAGCTCGGCAAGGATGGACGGCCTATCGATGTGGGTGCTGACATCTTTAACCGTGGGTTGTGGTTACCATCTGATAACAAGATGACTGCGGAAGAGCAGGATAGAGTGATTGAGATTGTTAAGAGCTGTTTTGAGTGATTCACAGCATGATGAGCAAGTAATCGTAGGGAGTTAAGAATAATGGAATCGAAGCATAAACCAAAAGGCCCATATGAAAGATTCTTCAAGCGGCCTATCGATTTTTGCTGTGGAATGGCGGCTG
>JAJQFY010000251.1 GCA_021200935.1 Oscillospiraceae bacterium | reverse complement strand
GGATGGGGCTTCCGGCTGGGCCTCCGGCTCCGGGGCGGGTACCGGGGGCAGCACGTCCCCCAGGCCGCCCGGCTCATACCCCCGGCTCAGGCTGATGGCCGCCTTGGTGGGGGAGCCGATCTGCTTCACCAGGGCCTCCTCCCCCTCCGGGCCAGCGGCGTCGAACAGCTCTCCATACCGCTGAACGGTCAGCTCCCTGTCCTCCTCGGTCATAAACACCAGCAGGCGCTGAAGCTCCGCAAGATAACGCTGCTTATTCAAACAAACACCTCCGCGATGGCTGAAATCCTCATAATATTATAATAACAACAAATGTTCTCCCGGTCAAGCGGTTCTTGACAACTGACCTTATTCTATATAAAATAAGATGCGTATATACTCGAAAAATTGCCCTGTCGGGGCGAAACGATAAAGGAGCTTTGTTGACAATGGCAAAGGATAAAAAGGTGGAGCAAATCACCTCCATGGAGGACAATTTCGCCCAGTGGTACACAGACGTATGCACCAAGGCGGAGCTGGTGGACTATTCCGGCGTGAAGGGCCTGTTCGTCCTGCGGCCCTATGGGTACGCCCTGTGGGAGAACATTATGGGGTACCTGGACAGGCGGTTTAAGGAGACCGGCCATGAAAACGTCTCCATGCCTATGCTCATCCCAGAGAGCCTGCTGCAAAAGGAGAAGGATCATGTGGAGGGCTTCGCCCCGGAGTGCGCCTGGGTGACGGTGGGCGGCTCGGAGGAGCTGCCGGAGCGGCTGTGCGTCCGGCCCACCAGCGAAACGCTTTTTTGCGAGCATTGGAGCCACGTTCTCCACTCCTGGCGGGATCTGCCCATGAAATATAACCAGTGGTGCAGCGTCCTGCGGTGGGAGAAGACCACCCGCCCCTTCCTCCGTGGCCGGGAGTTTCTCTGGCAGGAGGGCCACACCCTCCACGCCACAGAGGAGGAGGCCCGGGAGGAAACCCTGCAAATGCTGGAAATCTACGCCGACTGCTGCGAAAATCTTTTGGCCATGCCGGTGATTCGTGGCAACAAGACGGAGAAGGAGCGCTTCGCCGGGGCCGTGAACACCTACACCATCGAGTGCATGATGCACGACCACAAGGCCCTTCAGTCCGGCACCAGCCACTATTTCGGGGACGGCTTCGCCCGCACCTTTGGCATTACCTTCCAGGATAAAAACAACCAGACCGCCTATCCCCACCAGACGAGCTGGGGCCTGTCCACCCGCACCATCGGGGGCCTGATTATGACCCACGGGGACGACAACGGCCTGGTGCTGCCCCCCCGCGTGGCCCCTTTGCAGGCGGTGGTGCTGCCCATCGCCGCTCACAAGCCCGGCGTCACGGAGGCGGCGGAGGCCCTGGTGGAGCGGCTGCAAAAGGCCGGCATCCGGGCAAAGGGGGATTTCTCCGACAACAGTCCCGGCTGGAAGTTCGCCCAGTACGAGATGAAGGGGGTACCCCTGCGGATCGAGATCGGCCCCAAGGATTTGGAGAAGGGCCAGTTCGTGGCCGCCCGCCGGGACACGGGGGAGAAGACCTTCCTGCCCCTGGAGAGCCTGGAGACCGCCGTCCCCGCCCTGCTGGACGAGATTCATGAATCCATGTTCCGGCGGGCCAAGGAGAATCTTGACAGCCACACCTACCCCGCCGCCACCCTGGAGGAGGTGCGGGAGAAGGCCCAGGACGGCTTTGTGAAGACCATGTGGTGCGGCGACCGGGCCTGCGAGGAGAAAATGAAGGCCGAGGCCGGTGTTTCCAGCCGCTGCATCCCCTTCCAGCAGGAAAACCTGGGCGGCACCTGCCCCTGCTGCGGCAAGCCCGCGAAGATGATGGTCATCTGGGGGGTCGCGTACTGAGGGGGCGAGCGTTTGGGAATCAATCTGGACAAGCCCCAGTTGTGGAAAAGGGATATAGCCGCCTCTGTGGATTTATACAATTCATGGTTTATGGATTTTGCGCCGAAAGCGTTTCGCGAGGCCCGCGTATCTGCGTCAAGGGGCGTCCGGGACGCCCTGGAGAAAACCGATTATTTACGGGCGGTTTCCGCAGCGGTTCTGGAGAAATACCCAGAGGTTTTGCCTGTTTTGAGAATGTCAGCCTGCCCGCCCCTTGCTCGTGACCGACTGGTTGGACTGGCTGGCGTCTCCAAAAGTCTGGTGCAGAATATGGAGGACAGCGCCAAACCGCGCATTTCGCCCCGCATGGAGAAAACCAGACTGAGGGCAGAGCTTCAAAGAATATCGAATATTATAGAGACAATGGCCGACCCGGATATATTTCCCTGGCTTTCTGATAACAGAAGCCCGGAAGAGCAGGAAATTACGCGTTCCTCCACGATTGTGGCGGATCGCCTGTGCGGGACTGTGGCCGACCCAATTATCAGAAACGCGCAGGAAAAAAGGCAGTTAGCCGCCATTACGGCCCTGCTTGAGAAAAAGGGGTATGTGCTGTCCGACAGCGGAACCCGGTATGACGCAATGTCCGCCGGTACCTTTTCCTTTCATGTAAGCGTACCAGTTTATGTGGCAGGCACGGCGGGGGAGCGGGTTCATGTTTCCGTTGACGCGGCGATCATGCCCCTGTCAGCCAGGGAAGGGGATATGCCCCTTTTCATTGAGGCAAAGTCAGCCGGTGACTTCACAAATGTCAACAAGCGGCGAAAGGAAGAGGCCGTTAAGATGCAGCAGCTAAGAAACACCTTTGGCGGCGGGGTTCGTTATTTGCTCTTTTTGTGCGGGTATTTTGATTCCGGATATTTAGGGTATGAAGCGGCAGAGGGAATCGACTGGATATGGGAACACAGAATAAGCGATTTAGAGCAGTTGGGGATTTAAGCGGGCGGGAGGCGGCGCGCCAAGCCATACAAGCCGTCCTGGACGGGGAGAAAAGCGTGGAGGAGCGCCGTAAATATGGGCAGTTTGCCACGCCCCTTCCCCTGGCGAGGGAGATGATTTCCTATGGCCTTGACCTGCTCGGTTCAGGGGAGATCCATTTTTTGGAACCGGCTATAGGGACGGGGGCGTTCCTGTCCGCTCTTATGCTGGAGACAGAAGGAACTGCCCGGCCAATCGCGGACGCGACGGGCATCGAGGTTGACGAGAGGGTTGTGGGGAAGGCGTCGGATATCTGGGCCGAGACCAATGTTCAGATTATTCACGGCAGCTTTCCCCATGTGACGCCGGACAAGCAATATAACCTTGTGGTGACAAACCCGCCTTACGTCAGGCACCACTGCATTTCCCAGGGGGAAAAGCTGCGCTTGGGCCGCCTCGTAAAGGAGGAAACGGGCCTTGAGGCGTCGGGCTTGTCGGGGCTGTATTGCTATTTTATGCTGCTGGCGCACAAATGGCTTGCGCCGGGGGCTGTTTCCGGCTGGCTGATACCCAGCGAATTTATGGATGTCAATTATGGCGACGCCCTCAAGACCTATCTGCTGGAAAAGGTGCGTTTAGTAAGAATCCACAGATATGCCCCGGACGCCTCCAAATTTGACGACGCCCTGGTATCCTCCTGCGTCGTGTGGTTTCGAAAGGAGACCGTGGCTGGGGATTATGAGGTTGAATTTTCCTATGGCGGAATGCACAGCGCGCCGACGCGGCGCAAAATGGTCAGCAAATCCGAGCTGCGGAAGGAAAGAAAATGGACGCGGTTTCCCGCCAAGGAGATACGCGGCCCGCAGCCGGAGGGTGAGACGATTGGAAGCTACTTTACCATCCCGCGCGGGCGGGCGGCAGGGG
>JAJQFY010000186.1 GCA_021200935.1 Oscillospiraceae bacterium | reverse complement strand
GTCTATACCCCCACCTATGGCGGCGTGGCGGAGGCCGTGATGAAAATGTGCCTCGGCAACCGCGTCGGCTTTGCCTATGAGCCGGGTGTGGCGCTGGACACAATTTTTGGCTACGAGTACGGCGCGTTTGTGGCAGAGCTGGCGGAGGGCGTTACGGCGGAGGGCCTTGTTCTGGGCCATACCACCGGGGACTACACCCTGACCTATGGGGAGCAGACCCTGTCCCTCAAGGAGCTTCAGCGGATTTATGAGGACAAGCTGGAGCCGGTTTATCCCTGCAATATTCTGGGGGACGGACGGGACATTCCCGCCTTCTCCTATACGGCCTCCAGCCGTCCCGCCCCCCTGGTGAGGGCGGCCAGGCCAAGGGTTCTCATCCCCGTGTTCCCCGGCACCAACTGCGAGTACGACACCGCCCGCGCCCTGGCGGACGCCGGGGCGGAGCCGGAGGCGTTCATTATTGCGAACCTTACGGCGGAGCATATCGCCCGATCTACGGATCAGTTTGCCAAGGCCCTGCGGATGGCCCAGGCTGTGTTCCTGCCCGGCGGCTTTTCCGGCGGGGACGAGCCGGACGGCTCCGGCAAGTTCATCACCGCCTTCTTCCGCAACGACAGCGTCAAGGCCGGGGTGGAGGATCTGCTGGACCGGCGGGGCGGCCTGATGGCCGGTATCTGCAACGGCTTCCAGGCGCTGATAAAGCTGGGGCTGGTGCCTTATGGGAAAATCATCGACACGGACGCGGACTGCCCCACCCTGACCTTCAACACCATTGGGCGGCACCAGTCCCGCATCGTCCACACCCGCATTGCCTCCAATAAATCCCCCTGGCTTGCGGCCACGGAGGTGGGGCAGGTCTATACCGTACCCATTTCCCACGGGGAGGGCCGGTTCTTTGCCTCAGACGCGCTGATTGAAAAGCTGGCACAAAACGGCCAGATTGCCACCCAATATGTAGACCTGGAGGGCCGTCCCACAAGCGATGTGCATTATAACCCCAACAACTCCGCCTTCGCGGTGGAGGGCATTACCTCCCCGGATGGCCGGGTTTTCGGCAAAATGGGCCATTCCGAGCGAAAGGGGCCGGGGCTTTATAAAAACGTACCGGGGGACTATGACATCCATATGTTCCAGTCTGCTGTAAAATATTTCAAAGAGAATTGATTACCGAATCAGGAGGAGTATAGAAACATGGCGCATTATTACAACGAACCGTCCCACACCTTCAGCGAATATCTGCTCATCCCCGGCTACACGTCGGAGGAGTGCGTTCCCGCGAATATCTCCCTGAAAACGCCGCTGGTGCGGTATCGGAAGGGGGAGGAACCGGCGATTTCGCTGAATATCCCCCTGACCTCCGCCATTATGCAGTCCGTGTCCAACGACACGCTGGCGATTGCCCTGGCCCGCGAGGGGGGCCTGTCCTTCATTTATGGCTCCCAGAGCATAGAGGATGAGGCCGCCATGGTAGCCCGGGTGAAGAATTATAAATCCGGCTTTGTGGTCAGCGCCTCCAATGTGACGCCCCAGGCCACCCTGCAGGATATTTTGGATCTGAAGGCGAAAAACGGCTTCTCCACCGTGGCGGTGACGGAGGACGGCACGGCCAACGGGAAGCTCCTTGGCATCGTCACCAGCCGGGATTACCGGGTCAGCCGCATGGAGATGGATACCCCCGTGTCCCAGTTTATGACCCCCTGGGACAAGCTGGTCACGGCCCCGGAGGGCACCAGCCTCAAGGTGGCAAACGACATCATCTGGGATCACAAGCTGAACAGCCTGCCCATTGTTTCCAAGGACGGACGGCTGCAATACTTCGTGTTCCGCAAGGACTACGCCAGCCACAAGAGCAACCCCGATGAGCTGCTGGACGACGAAAAGCGCCTGATGGTGGGGGCCGGCATCAATTCCCGTGACTATGCCACCCGCGTACCCGCGCTGGTGGAGGCCGGGGCGGATGTGCTGTGCATCGACTCCTCCGAGGGCTATTCCTGCTGGCAGAAGTATACCCTGGACTGGATTCACGAGCATTACGGCCCGGACGTAAAGGTGGGCGCGGGCAACGTGGTTGACCGGGACGGCTTCCGCTTCCTGGCGGAGTGCGGCGCGGATTTCGTGAAGGTCGGCATCGGCGGCGGCTCCATCTGCATCACCCGCGAGACCAAGGGCATTGGCCGGGGCCAGGCCACGGCCCTGATAGAGGTGGCGGCGGCCCGCGACCAGTATTATAAGGAGACCGGCGTCTACGTCCCCATCTGCTCCGACGGCGGCATCGTCCATGACCATCACATCACCCTGGCCCTGGCCATGGGCGCGGACTTCATCATGCTGGGCCGGTATTTCGCCCGCTTTGACGAAAGCCCCACTCCCAAGCTGAACATCAACGGCACCTATGTGAAGGAATACTGGGGCGAGGGTTCCAACCGGGCCAGAAACTGGCAGCGCTATGACCTGGGCGGCGCGGAGACCCTCAGCTTTGAGGAGGGGGTAGACAGCTATGTCACCTATGCCGGCGGCCTCCATGAAAACGTACAGAAGAGCCTCTATAAGGTGAAATCCACCATGTGCAACTGCGGCGTCACCTCTATCCAGGCCCTCCAGCAGGACGCCAAGCTGACCCTGGTTTCCGCCACCAGCATTGTGGAGGGCGGCTACCACGACGTGACCCTGAAAACCACCAACCCCGTGAAATAAGATATAGGGAGAGTGCGGAATATGACGGATATTGAGATCGCCCAGCAGTGTGAAATGCGTCCCATCGGCCAGATCGCGGAGGCCGCCGGGATAGAGGAGAAATATCTGGAACCCTATGGCCGCTATAAGGCCAAGGTGGACTATGCCCTCCTGCGGGAGAGCAAGCGCCCGGATGGCAAGCTGGTGCTGGTGACGGCCATCACCCCCACCCCCGCCGGGGAGGGGAAAACCACCACCACCATCGGCCTGGCAGACGGCCTGCGCCGCATCGGGCAGAACGTGATGGTGGCATTGCGTGAGCCGTCTCTGGGGCCGGTGTTCGGCATCAAGGGCGGGGCCGCCGGGGGCGGCTATGCCCAGGTGGTGCCGATGGAGGACATAAACCTCCACTTCACCGGGGATTTCCACGCCATCGGCGCGGCCAACAACCTTCTGGCCGCCATGCTGGATAACCACATATATCAGGGCAACGCTCTGCGTATCGACCCCAAGACCATCACCTGGAAGCGCTGCGTAGACATGAACGACCGGCAGCTCCGCCATGTGATAGACGGCATCGGGGGCCGGGTGAACGGTGTGCCGAGAGAGGACGGGTATGATATCACCGTGGCCACGGAGATCATGGCCGTGTTCTGCCTCGCGGATTCCATCACAGACCTGAAAGAACGCCTGAGCCGCATCGTGGTGGCTTATACCTATGAGGGCAAGCCTGTCACCGCCGGGGATTTGAAGGCTGTGGGGGCTATGGCCGCGCTGCTGAAGGACGCCCTGAAGCCGAACCTGGTGCAGACCCTGGAGGGGACGCCCGCCCTTGTCCATGGCGGCCCCTTTGCCAATATCGCCCACGGGTGCAACTCCGTGCTGGCTACCCGCATGGCCCTGCGTCTGGGAGATATTGCCGTGACGGAGGCTGGCTTCGGCGCCGACCTGGGGGCGGAAAAATTCCTGGACATCAAGTGCCGTTACGCGGGCCTGAAGCCCAGCGCGGTGGTCATCGTGGCCACCATCCGGGCGCTGAAAATGCACGGCGGCAAGGCAAAGTCCGACCTGGGC
>JAJQFY010000247.1 GCA_021200935.1 Oscillospiraceae bacterium | reverse complement strand
CCGGACTCCACCCATGGCTGCTATTCTGCCAACGAGAGTAATATCTGGCGAAAGTGGTTTGAAGAACGGGGCATTTCCGTAATCTACATCGACCCCTTTGTGAACTTCACAGCGGTGAAGCAGGGGGACAAGTATATTACGCCCCGCCCCGGCACAGACTCCGCGCTGGAGGAGGCCATTGCCTATGTCTGGCTCACTGAGGATACCTATGACCACGAGTATGTACAGGAGCATGTCCATCGGTTCGACGAGTGGGCGCAGCGTATTCTGGGAAACGGCCCGGACAAGACGCCCAAAACGCCCAAGTGGGCCGAGGAGATTACCGGCGTTCGCGCCCCCATCATCAAAGCGCTGGCCCGCCGCTGGGCTTCGACCAATACCATGGGCGGTTCCGGCGTTCGCGTCGGCTGGGGCAGCGCTTGCCGGACAGATAACGGCACGGATTATTCCCGCCTGATGGTGCAGCTCTTTGCCATGCAGGGTATGGGGAAGCCTGGCCGCAACATGTGGACAGCCAACGCAGGCGCTCCCATCGACTACAACTTCTGGTTCGGCGGCTATTCCGATCCCCGCAGCACCATCGCAAACAGCCCCATTGCGGACAAACCGGCAGTGAACACGGTGGAACAGAAGCTCTACCGCGCCACCCTGCCTGAGGCGATCCTCAATGGCTATGACGAGTGGAATGGCGACGGCTTCTGCGGCAAAAGTCTAGAGCAGCAATTCAATCACCATGTGTATCCGCTGCCCGGGTGCAGCAGGGTACATATGCTGTACCGCTACGGCGGTAACTTCTTCGGAACCATGATCAATACCAGTCGCTGGGTAGATATGTATCACAGCCCGGAGCTGGAATTTACGGTCAGTCAGGATCTGCACCTGACGCCGGAGGGAAAGTTCTGCGACGTGATCCTGCCAGCCTGCACCCCGCTGGAACGCACGGACATTGGCGAGTTCTGTTCCTCCGGCAACAGCGGCTATGCCTCCCACGGTCAGAGCGGAAACAACTGGCAGGTAATCGTGTACCAGAAGGCAGCCATTGCGCCACGGGGAGAATCCCGCAGCGATTACTGGATCTTTTCACAGCTGGCGGAGCGTTTGGGCTTTGGCGAGGACTATACAGAAGGCCGGGACGAAGAAGGCTGGTGCAAACGATTCTGGGAATTTTCTGACCTTTCCAAGCGCATTGGCTGGGAGGAGTTCAAGGAACGCGGTTACTATATCCCTGGCATCCCGGAAAACTGGGAGCGCCGATGGGCCTTCCGCTGGTTTGCAGAGGGTACCGAGTGCAAGATGGTGCGGGATGACTGCATGAAGGAGGGCAAGCTGGGTACCCGCACCGGCAAGTTCGAGTTCGTATCCGAACTGCTGGAGGAAAAAGAGCCGGACAGCAAGGTTCGCGGCCCCATGGCGTTCTACAAGCCCAGCCGGGAGGGACACTGCTCTCCCCTGTATGAGAAGTATAAGCTGCAGCTGATTTGTCCCCATCCCCGCTATGGCTTCCACACGCAGTATGACCAGCACAACAAATGGCTGTGGGAGATCCCGGAGCATCGGCAGGTCGTGGAAGGAAATCCCTACGCGATCATCCGAATCCACCCCAAGCGTGCGGCGGAGCGTGGGATTCACGAGCGCGACATTGTTCGGGTCTGGAATGACCGTGCGGAGATCCTGTGCATGGCGCACATCACCAACCGTCTGGAGGAACACACGGTTCATCTGTATGGCTCCTCTGGAATGTTCGAGCCGACCGTCCCCGGAGAGAAGTCCCTGGACAAGGGCGGATGCTCCAATCTGCTTACCTCGCCCAATATGATCGACGGCAGAAGGATTCCCGGCATGACGCCCAATTCCACCCTAGTGGAGATGGAGGTCTACAAAGAGCCGCTGGTTCCCGGTATGGTTCTGAATACCTTGCTGGAACACGCGTATGGAGGTGCAACGAAATGAAACTGGGCATTGCAATCAACACAAAAAACTGCATGGAGTGCTATAACTGCGTGATGGCGTGCAAGGACGAGCATTGTGGCCTTGCAACAACGGTTTCCGCTCCCCAGCCCCATGAGGGGCAGTTCTGGATTCATGTCACCAGTAAAGAGCGGGGCGACGATAACCGCAAGGTCAAGACCAGCAACGTGCCGGTGATGTGTTCCCACTGCGAGAATCCCGCCTGTATGGCCGCAGCCAGGGACGGCGCTGTTTATCGGCGGGCTGACGGCATTGTCATCATTGACCCGGAAAAGTCCAAAGGCCAGAAGGCCATTGTGGACGCCTGCCCCATCGGCGCAGTCTACTGGAATGAAGAGCTGCAGATCCCGCAGAAATGTACCATGTGCGCGCATTTGTTGGATGAGGGGTATGAAAAGCCCCGCTGCGTGGAGGCCTGCCCCAATGAAGCCCTCTATTTTGGAGATCTGGACGATCCCAACAGCGAGGTGAGCCGCGTGATTGCCGCCGGCAAGGCCACGCCGCTGGAGGGACTTCAGGGAGTGGAAACCCGCGTCCATTATCTGAATATCCCGACGGTGTTTCTGGCAGGTAGCGTGTATCTGCGCGGGGATGAAACCGGCGACGAGCCTGCCAGCGGCGCAAAAGTTACCGCAGTCTGCCGGGAAACCGGTGAGGTACGGGAAACCAGAACCAACTATTTTGGAGACTGGGAATTTGAGTGGCTCGTCCCAAATGCACACTACGATATTACCATTCGGTTTGAGGGATACCCGTCGGTTCAGCTTTCGGCCTACACAGATCAGGATCATTATGTGGCGGAAACCCTGCTGGCGTAAAGCAATTAAGAAGGTTTACAGTACATCAAAGAAGACGATCATTAAGGTCGAAAGGAGAAACGTTTATGTACGCAATCAAGAATGTGTCGCTCCCCGGCAAGCCCGGAACTGTGAATATCCTGATCGAAAACGGGCGTATTCAAGCCATCGGGCCGGAGGTCAGCTGTGCAGAGGCGGTTTCCGTCATGGATGCCACGGGTCTCTATGCGATTCCTGGCCTTATTGAGGCCCATACCCGTATGGGCGGAAGCAGCAGCTTTGACTACCCAAGCTGCGGCTCCATCCACGAGACATATGATTATGTGGAGGCCCGGGAAGGGTTCCTGCGGTGGGGCATCACAGCCGCCCGAACCTGTGGCGACAGAACCAATGATGTACTCGCCTTCCGCGAGAAGGCGAACAGCGGCAAAATCCGCAGTCCGCGGATCGTCTGCTGTGGGCCGTTCATCCAGGCAGTAGAGGGGCATCCCTGGGCAACGGTCTATATGCGTCAGCCGGAAATCGCCAAGGAGGCCGTCATTTTCGCGGATGAAAGCATCATTCCCGCTGAGCGTCAGGTGGCAAATATTGCGCAGCTTGGTGTGGACTACATAAAGGTGTTCTACGCACACCTGAACAAGGTGGAACCGCAGCATCCTGTACCGAGGCTCACCAGAGAGCAGCTGCACCGTATTGTGGACAGTGCCCACCGCAACAAGCTGCGCTGCGCGGTTCATGTGGACGGGCCGGAAGAAATGTCCGACGCTGTGGACGCAGGAGCAGATTCCATTGAGCATATGATCGGAGCCAACGGTGAGAGTACCTACTTCAGCCCGGAACTGATCGACAAGTTAAAACAGAGCGGCGCGATTGTGGTGCCCACCATGATCAGTATTCTTCGCTTCGATGATACGCCGGGCTATACGCCTGTGTACGAGCAGTTGAAGGTCGCCGTAAAGCAGTTCTATGATGCAGGTATCCCCCTGGCCGTGGGCTGCGACAGCGG
>JAJQFY010000064.1 GCA_021200935.1 Oscillospiraceae bacterium | reverse complement strand
GGCGGATAACGTGGCCTATTACGACGTGAAGCTCCAAATCTGGAACGCCGAGACCGGCCAGTGGGAGGACGCCACGGAGGAGGATTTCCCGGCGGAGGGCATCACTGTTACCATTCCCTATCCCGAAGGGACGGACAGCAGCTATGATTTCGTCGTAGTGCATATGTTCACCGTCACATCCCAGAGGCTGGGCATTACCGCCGGGGACACGGAGACCCCCGCCGTCACCAAGACGGACGATGGCCTGACCGTCACCCTGACCGGCCTGCCCCCCGTAGCCGTCGCCTGGAAACAGGCGGACACAGAGGCCACCCCGACGGCCACGGCCACCCCGGCCACTACATCCGCCCCCAACACCGGGGACAGCGGAACGCCCCTCCTGTGGCTGGCAATCCTAACCCTGTCCACCGCAGGACTGGTTCTGCTGGTGAGCCGGAAGAAAAAAGTAAAGTAATAAGATACAGCGAAGCGCCCAATGTGATGTTTAGTCACATTGGGCGCTTGATTTTGGATGATTTAGCTTACGATCCGGCGGGCGCTGTAATAATGGGAATTGTAATAGCTGGAAGACAGCTCGGAAATGACCACCTTGCCGGAGCCGGAGGAGGAGTGGATGAACTGGCCGTCCCCGATGTAAATACCCACATGACCGATGGCGGTCATGGCACTGTTGTAGAACACAATAATATCGCCGGGCTGTAGGTTGTCCCGGGAGACGTATGTGCCGTCGGAGTTTTGGGAGCTGGCGGTGCGGGTGATGGAATAGCCGCACTGCTTATAGACGTAATACACAAAGCCGGAGCAGTCGAAGCCGGAGGGGGAGGTGCCGCCGTATACGTAGCTGACGCCCAGGTATTTCTTGGCCTCTGTGACGATGGCCTCCCCGGCGCTGGTGGAGCTGCTGGACAGGCTGGAGGCCGTGGAGCTGCTGGCGCTGCTTGTGTCGGTGGTGACATAGCTGCTGTAGACGTAGCCGGTGGTGCCGTTATAGCTGACCCGGTACCAGCTCCCGGAATAGCCGGTGATGGTAATGCTTGTCCCGGCGGACAGCACCTGCAAACTGGCGTAGGAGGTGGAGGGGCCGGTACGCAGATTGACGGCGGTTGTCGCCGCGGCGGCGGTGTCGTCCATCTCCGTGACGGTGAAGCTGCTGCTGTCCGTGGCGGAGGCGCTGGTGCTTGTGTCCGAGCTGCCGCTGCCCAGGGTCAGGTACAGGCTGTAGACGTAGCCGGTGGTGCCGTTGTAGCTGACCTCATACCAGTCGCCGGAGGTGCCGGTGACGGTCATGGCGGTGCCGGAGCTATAGGTTCCCAGAATGGAGTACGAGGTGGAGGGGCCGGAGCGCATCCGCACATAATTGGCGTTGATGGTGCCGGTGCCGGTGGCGGCCACGGTCAGGGGAGCCTCCTCCGTGGTGGTGGAGGACGTGGATGTGGGCGAGGCGTTGCTGCCATAGGAGAGGGTCATGTAGGCGCTGTTTACGTAGCCCGTTGCGCCGTTATAGCTGACCTGGTACCACTGGCCGGAAACGCCGGTGACGGACATGGTCTCCCCAGAATCCAGGGTGGCCAGAATGCTGTCTGCGGTGGAGGGGCCGGAGCGAACCCGCACCCCGCTGCCGCTGATGGTGCCGGTGCCAAAGGCGGACTCCGCGCTGTCGGAGAAGGTGAGGTAATCCCCACTCATATAGCCGGACTGGCCCTGATACCACACCTGATACCAGCCGTCCTCGGTGCCGGTGACAAGCACCACCGTCCCCTTGGAAACGCAGGTAACAATGGAGCTGGAGGTGGAGGCCTCGCTCCGCATATTCAGCGCGGAGGCCGTCACGGTGGCTGCCCCCTCGCTGTCCGCCCTGGCGGTGACGCCCACGGTGAGAATCAGGCAGATAAAAACCACCAGGGTAACGACCAGCTTTTGCAGGGAATCTCTGTTCATATGCTTCATGATTACCGTGCAGACAGGGCCCGATCCAGCCAAACAGAGGCTACGTCCATGGCGGCGTACAAGCTGTCCTTCTCGCTCTTTTTGACGACCCGGTCCCGGCTCTTCAGGTCGGGGTCTGTGAGCTGGAGCTGCACGGAGACCTTGGTGGCTACGTCCATATCCTTGATCTTCTTGGTGTCCAGGATTTGAAGCATGATAATATACTTGTCGGCCATGCTGCCGAAATAAATAAGGTTATCCTTTCTGCGAAGGGGATGGCCCTTATATTGCAGAGCAGCCGTTTTCAATTCTGGCATGATGTGTTACCTCCTGAATCTTTTGTAACTGGATTGTAACATATTGTATCCGTCATGTCAATACCCGGGCGAGGGAAATCAAAGGAAGAAGCCCGCGCTTTCCCCCAACTTTCAGCAAAAAGAGGGGAAAAACGCGGGCATTTTCAGGCTGTTTTCAATTTGTTACCTTTTGTAACCTCTTTTGATTACATCACCGCATCGGGCGGGGTGTCCGTGTCGGTGGTGGTATCTGTCACCACGGGGGCCTCTGTTGCCGCCGGTTCCTCCGTAATAACGGGTTCCTCGGTAATGACCGGCGCTTCTGTAGCAACCGGCTCCTCGGTGATGACGGGGGTGTCTGTTGCCTCCACCGGGGCGATGGTGGCGGCGGGGTCGTCGGTGGTAACAGCGTCCGGCGGGCTGACCTCCGGGGCCTCCGTCACCTCCGGGGTCTCGGAGGGTTCCGGGGTTTCCGTGGCCTCCGCAGCCGCCGCGGCGAACAGGTTGGTGGTGGTGGAGGAGCCTGTCGGCTCCGGGAAACTCTTGTATTCATAGCCTTGGAGCACCTGGCTCATAATGCTCTTGAATATCTGGGCGGCGGGGTTCGCGGTGAAATACATCTGGGACGGGGTGTCGTAGCCCGTCCAGACGGCGGCCACATAGTAGGAGGTGATGCCCACGAAATAGCGGTCATAGTCGTCGGAGGTGGTGCCGGTCTTGCCGCCCACAGCGGTGGTGCTGAAATAGGCGTCGGTGCCGGTGCCGTTTTCGACGGCGTTCTGGAGCATGAGGGCCATGTTCCGGGCGGTGTCCACCTTCAGAGAATTGATGGTCTCTGTGTCGTTTTGCAAAACCACTTCGCCGCCAGGGTCTGTCACCATGTAATAGCTGCGGCCATAGACCATTGTGCCGTCGTTCACGAAGGCGGTGTAGGCCTGGGCCATTTCCAGCACGGTGACGCCGTAGGAGAACTGGCCCAGGGCCAGGGGGGCGTAGGCGTAGTCCGTCAGGGTCTGGCCGGTGCTTTCGTCGTAATAGTCCCGCACAAGGCTGGTAAAGCCGAAATGCTCCGTCAAGTAGCTCCAGGAGGAGTCCAGGCCCAGCTTGTCAAGGAGCTGGGCGGCCACGGTGTTTTTGGACCATTGCAGGGCGTAGCGAATGGTGATCAGGCCGCTGTAGGAGTTGCCGGAGTTGGAGGGGTACCAGCTTGTGCCGCTGAGGGTGATGTTGGGGGAGTCGTTTATATAGTCGTCCGGCGTAACAAGACCCAGGTCGATGGCGGGGGCGTAGACGCTCAGGGGCTTGATAGAGGAGCCGGGGGGCCGCTTGGACTGGGTGGCCCTGTTCAGGGACAGGGTGTATTCCTTCTCCCCGGTGCCGCCGGATATGGCCACAATGTCCCCGTTGGAGGGGTCGATGA
The DNA here is from genome assembly GCA_021200935.1 of Oscillospiraceae bacterium. Taxonomy (GTDB): domain Bacteria; phylum Bacillota; class Clostridia; order Oscillospirales; family Oscillospiraceae; genus CAJOIG01. The sequence goes on along the minus strand of JAJQFY010000064.1, from coordinate 27,161 downwards.
TGACGATGGCGGACTGTAGCTGCTGGCTGGAGCTGCGGTAGCTGGAGGGCAGGTTGTAAAGGTTTTCATACATATTGTCCACAATATCCTGGATGCGGGTGTCGATGCAGGCGTAGATATTGTAGCCGCTGTTATACAGCAGACGGGTGGCCACGGTCTCGGACACGCCCTTTTCCTCCATCAGATCCGCGATGACCTCCCGGATGACCGTGTCCTCGTAATAGGTTGTCACCTCCGCCGTGCGGGTGATGGTGTTGTCCTTCTGGAACACCAGCTCCTCGTTCACGGCGTCGATGTACTCCTCATAGGTGATATAGCCCTGGTCGTACATCTCCCACAAAATCGTCTCCTGGCGGTTCTTGTTGGCCTCTCTGGTGCTGTCGCTGATATAGGGGTCGTACATAGAGGGGTTGTTGGTGATGCCGATAATGCAGGCACACTCCGCCAGGGACAGCTCGGACACGTCCTTGGCGAAATACCGCTGGGCGGCGGTTCCCACACCGTAGCACTGACCGCCCAGGTAGATCTCGTTGAGGTACCAGGTCATGATCTCCTCTTTGGTGTAGTTCTTTTCAAATTCCAGGGCGCTGAATATTTCCAGCAGCTTTCGCTGGACGGTGACGTCGTCGTATTCCGTCAGGTTTTTAATGAGCTGCTGGGTGATGGTGGAGCCGCCGAAGGTATTTTTCATGCCCACGAACATATTGACGAAGGCGCCCACGGTGCGGTACCAGTCCACCCCCTTGTGGGTGTAGAACCGAGCATCCTCGATGGCGACGGCGGCGTATTCCATGTAGATGGGGATGTCTTCGTAATCCACCCACACCCGGTTTTCATCGGAATACAGGGTGGTCAGCTCCTGAAGATTGCCGTTGCTGTCCGTGTACCAGATGATGCTGGACTGGGCCATGGAGACCTCCTCCAGCGTCACGTCCACAATCTCCCCTGACAGGCAGGTTTTTACGTAAAAGGCGAAGATGCAGATCAGCAGCACCGCCGTGGTCAGTACCACCAGCAGCACCGTCAGTACCACCCGCAGACTCAGCCGCAGAACCAGCCCCACCCCGGCGGCGGCGGTGTCCGTCACCGTTTCCGCCATGCGGCGGCGCTTCCGGGCCTGGCGGGTATTGCTTCTGGCCTGCCATTGCTTCAGTTTATCAAGTATTTTATTCAAAGGCTCATTCCTCCGGGTATGTGCATAGGTATGGCTTCTTTTGCGTTCCGTGAAAAGCGGCTGTCCGGCCCCCGCTATATTAGGATAACCAGCTTTTCCCCACCATAGCACAGCCACGCCTGACAAGGCGGACGCCTGTGCAAATCATGGATTCCTTATTATAACACATTTTCAACGGATTGCCTACAGAAAATTCTCGCCGCGAGAATTTTCTGAGGTGCAGTTGACAAAAATAATAAAATGTGGTATAATTCAAATACAAAGAAGGGTGCCTGCTGTAACAGGCACCCTTCAGGGACTAGCGATAGACGGTTAGCCCATAGGCGCAAGTGAATCGGTATCAGAAATAACCGCTCAGTTTTGCAGACTAGGGGCGGTTATTTCTGTGAATTATGTTTATTGCGAATCAAGTCGCATACAAAACGAATCGTTTCCAGGCACAACTGAGCTAGGGCGATTAGGCTTGATGTGCTCATTAGCAATCCCTCCTAATGTAAATCGGAGGGCTAACCGTCTGCCGTCTTGGCAGTCCTTGTTTATATGATACTACAATGTAGGCTGTTTGTCCACAAAAAACGACATTTTTTGCCTCAGGTGTCCCAGACAAAATTCTCACCGTGAGAAATTTGAGCCTGTATCTGTTGACAATAATTAAGAAAAATGTTATAATAAAAGAGCAAGAGGGGCGGTCTGTTCACGCCAGACCCGGTCAACCTCCAATCAAGTTTTGAGCTTGTGAAATTGCCGGTTCTATTGATAATGGGGCCGGTTATTTCTTAGTTATCGTAATAACCCCAAAGATAACAACGGCTAACAGGTTAAGTAGCAAGATTGTTTCCTCAACTGTCATGTTGTCACCTCCTTTGTATTAAAAGGAGGTCGAGCCGTTTCCCTCTCGTTCAGGGAAATAATAGCATACCAGCATGGCCGCCGTCAAGCCCCACCCACGCCAATTCTGCCCTTGACGGGGAATACAAAAAATGTTATAATCAAACTACAAAAAGGGCGCTGTGGTAAGCGGTTAGCCCGGATGAGTTTAAGTATCTAGCAAAAAAACACTAGAACCGTCACTTGGCCGAGTGGCGGTTCCTGCGTTTTACGATAATCGTAACGGTAAAAACACCGATATGAAAAGTAATTCGCATGGATATCACCTCCCTTCCGGGAGAGTGACTAACCGCCTTTTAGCATTACGCGTACACAGCGCCCTGTTCCCTTACGGGGAACAATGCTATAATAACACATAAACCGACAAAATGCAAGCCATTAGGGAGCCTCTGAATCACCGTGGCCGTCAAGCCCCACCCACGCCAATTCTGCCCTTGACGGGGAATACAAAAAATGTTATAATCAAACTACAAAAAGGGCGCTGTGGTAAGCGGTTAGCCCGGATGAGTTTAAGTATCTAGCAAAAAAACACTAGAACCGTCACTTGGCCGAGTGGCGGTTCCTGCGTTTTACGATAATCGTAACGGTAAAAACACCGATATGAAAAGTAATTCGCATGGATATCACCTCCCTTCCGGGAGAGTGACTAACCGCCTTTTAGCATTACGCGTACACAGCGCCCTGTTCCCTTACAGGGAACAATGCTATAATACTACATAAACCGACAAAACGCAAGCCCAACGCGATTCCGGCGTTGACAAGCGTGCGGGACAATGTTATAATGAGGATACAAAAAGGGCGCTGTGGTAAGCGGTTAGCCCTGGAAAGTAATGTTTTCTAACAAATTAGAAACCGTCACTTGGCAGAGTGGCGGTTTCTGCGTTTTACGATAATCGTAACGGTAAAGCTACCGAACACAAGCCATTAGAACTACTTCATAAGAAAAGAGGAACCACTATGTACTTATTAGGTTTCATCGGCGTGGGGAACATGGGGGGCGCGCTGGCGCGGGCGACGGCCAAAACCGTTCCCGGGGAGCAGATCCTCCTGTCCAACCGTACACCCGCCAAGGCCCAGGCCCTGGCCCAGGAGCTGGGCTGCCGGGCAGCGGATGCCGCCACAGTGGCGGAGCAGGCCCAATTCATCTTCCTGGGCGTGAAGCCCAAGGATATGGCCGCCTGCCTGGATGAGATCCGCCCCATCCTGACCGCACGGGGCGGCGGCTTCACCCTGGTATCCATGGCCGCCGGGCTGGACACCGCCGCCATCCAGGCCCTGGCCGGGCATCCCTGGCCTGTCATCCGCCTCTGCCCCAACACCCCCGTGGCCGTGGGGAAGGGCCTGACCGCCTGGTGTTCCAAGGACACAGCCCCGGAGGATGAGCAGACCCTGGCCGACGCCATGGCCGCCTCCGGCCTGTGGGATCGCTGCCCGGAAAATCAAATGGACGTGGCAAGCGTCCTGGGCGGCTGTACCCCCGCCTTCGCCTATATGTTTATTGAGGCCCTGTCCGACGGCGCCGTGCGCTGCGGCATGACCCGTACCCAGGCCCTGGCCTACGCCGCCAAAGCCGTGGAAGGGGCCGCCGCCCTCTGCGGTGCGGGGGACAAGCACCCCGGCACCCTGAAGGACGCTGTCTGCTCCCCCGGCGGCTCCACCATCGAGGGGGTGCTGACCCTGGAGAAAAACGCCTTCCGCTCCGCCGCAGCGGAGGCCGTCACCGCCGCCGTGGAAAAAACCCGGCGTATGGGGAAATAACCATGACCAAAACAAACGCCCTCCGGCTCCTGGACGCCGCCGGTATACATTATAATATACGCTCCTACGACTACGACGAGAAAAACCCCTGCGGCCTCCGCCCCAACGACCAGGACGCCGCCCTCCAGGAGCGGATGTTCAAAACCCTTGCCGCCCGGGGGGAGAGAGTGGGCGTCGTCATCTTCGTCATCCCCGTGAACCGGGAGCTGGATTTGAAAAAGTGCGCCCAGGCCATCGGTGACAAGCGGGTGGAAATGGTTCCCATGAAGGAGCTGCTCCCCCTCACCGGCTATGTCCGGGGCGGCTGCTCCCCCGTGGGGATGAAGAAAAAATACCCCACCGTCTTTGACGAGGAGGCCCTTCTCTATGACGCCATCTTCGTCAGCGCCGGGCAGCGGGGCCTCCAAATGGAGGTGGAACCCCAGGCCCTTATAGATTATGTGGAGGGCCGCGCCGCCGCTGTAACAAAATCGTAATATTTTGTTGACATAGCCGGTAAAAACCCTTATAATAGCTCCTGTATTGCCCCCGGCTTCACCGGGAAAAACGAAAGGACGGAATTAATTATGAAGAAACTGCTTGCTCTGCTTCTGGCCCTGACCATGGTCTTTGCCCTGGCCGCCTGCGGAAGCTCTGACGACACCGCGGAGGAGACCACCGAGGCCGAAGAGACCGTGGAGGAAGCCGCCGAGACCGAGGAGGAGGCCGAAGCCCCCACTGAGGAAGAGATCGCCGCCGCTGAGGGCGATGTCTCTGACGCTGGCGACGCCTCCGGCGAGGCGTCCGGCGAAGCCTCTGGCGAGGTCGGCGCCGCTGTAGATACCGCCGCCTCCGGCGAGGCGTCCGGCGAGGTGGAGGCCGTTGCCCCCGAAGACGAGGAGGAGGCTTCTCAGGAGCAGACCCTGGAGCTGTTCTCCATGGACGGCTATGAAAAGACCTTCGAGGGCTATATCCAGTGGGTCCGCGACGCCCTGAACAGCCAGACCGGCAACCCCAACCTGGAGTCTGACCTGGCCGACCTGGACGAAGTCACCGAAGACACCTATAACCCCGACTCCATGCCCTTCCAGATGCAGATCCAGTTCGGTCTCATCTTCTCCTATGAGGACTTCCTCAATAGCTGAGCTGTAACCCCATACATACAAGCCGCGTCAGGACGCTTGCCCTGGCGCGGCTTTTTATGTGCTGCCCCCGTTCCGCCCCCGTTCTGCAAAATATTGGAATTTCGCCTTGAATTAGACAAAAACCTTTACAAATATTTCTTAATGTGGTAATATTAAGATACCCGTGTAATAGTATGCGCGGGCAGACCCATATACTTATCTATCTATAATTTAGCTCGACTATGAAATCGTAGGAGGAGTGTTAAAATGATGAAACAACGGAACGTGCAAAAGCCCTGGAAGCGGCTCCTTTCCCTTCTTCTGGCGCTGGTGCTGCTCACCGGCCAGATGGGCGGAGCCATGTCCGCCTTAGCCTGGACGGAAGGGGAGACCGGGGACACCGGCTCCGGCGAGGCCGTGGCGGCTGCCGCCAGCGAGGACGAGGATGAAGGCGGGGCGTCGGCCCCGGTTCTTACCTTGTCGGCAGGGGGGCAAATCTCGTTTGAGGGTGCCAACGTTACATGGAGTGAAAGTTCCACTAGCGTGTCCATCTCGGATTACACATCAAGCGGCTTTTCGGCGACGTTGACCGTTGACAATGGTTATAGCCTGTCAACGCTGACGGTCGAGGTGTATGATGGAGAGTATGATAATTTTACATCGTATGCGCCGTTGTCTGATACAGACGAGGGCGTAACGTACAACGGAACAAGTGGCGTTCTGACGATTTCGGCTGGCACTATAAGTTCGGTAAGTGGTAGTCCTGGTTCTTATATCAATATCACCGCCGAAGCTACACAAGATACCACCGGCGGCGAAGCTGGCGGCACGGGGGCTAACTATACCGTCACCCTCATGCTCAATGGCGGTACGCTGACGGATAGTAACAGCACCACTTATACTATAGGGACTAATGAGGCTACGACTTCCGTCACCTCTGGAGGCTCCTTAACCCTTCCGACGACTGATGATACGGGAGACATTTATATAACCAATTCTGATTACAAGTTTGAGGGTTGGTATACAGATAAGGATCTGACTACAGCGGCTAGTGCCAACGTGACTGTCACCGCAGACGTGACCTATTACGCCAAGTGGACGAAGACTGTCTACTTTGACGCAAACGGCGGGACATTTGATGGCAGTGACACAAAAACCGTAACGGGGACAGGGGACGAAACGGCCCCGACCCCGACTGCCACGGGGTATTATCTGTCCGGGTGGACGGATGAATCTGGCAACCATTATGACGCGGACGTGACCTTTGCTGAGTTGAGTAACGGGGGAACCTATTTTGCCCAGTATTCGGCGATTACGGTGACGCTTGACAAATATTCAAACTTCTCCGAGAATATCACCATGGAATCCTCCGGCGATTATGCAGTGACCCTGACGCCGGATGAGTATTACAGTGTAAATACCAGCAGTGGCAGCTTGTTCATTAGCAATGGCAGCGGTACCTTAACCAAAGACACGCATTACACCATGGAGGTGGATTCGGAATCCGGCGTGGTGACGCTTACACTGACAGACACCTATATCAGCAGCCTGACCGGGAACGTTACGCTGTCCGTCTATGCCGCGACTACAGCGGACAAATTTACGCTGAGCTATACAGGCTATGGCTATCAGATGAGCAACCTGAGTTCGTCGGCACCAATCGACACAGACGCAACATACAATACAAAATACTCAGAGACCTTGGTGCCGGTAGACAGCAACTACACCCTGGACGGTACGGCTACTGTCACGATTGGTGACGAGGAAACAACCCTGACGACTGCCACTGAGGTCAGCGACAGCGCCATAACCTTGACAGAAGGAACTAATAGCGGAACCTACGTTCTGACTATTCCCGGTAACTTAATCACGAATAATATCACCGTGGCGGTGGACACCACCCTGCCCTCGACCAATACTTATACCGTGAAAACGGCTACGATTTCAGAAAATGCAGGCACCTATACGGTGACATCGGTTGACGATTTTACCGGCTACACCACGTCCAGCGCAGACACCCCCACCCTCACCAGTGACTGCGTCCTGATTGCCCCGGCCAGCGCGGCCACGGGTGTGATTTATGGTGGCAACACCTACGCCGGTATCATCGTCGGCACCGTGGAGGGCGTGACAGATGGCAGCGCCATTTCGGACGGTACCAACACCTACTACGTCCTGGGCGACCTGGAAGACTCTGTCACCTTCACCCTGACGGACAGCAACAACATTACATCCAACAGCGTTACCATATACGTCAACGTAGACACCACCGAACCCACGGTGACGTGGACAAAGATGGTGGACGATACAGACGTAGAAGTCACCGACACCGACTACACCTCCGGGGGTACCTATACGCTGACGGTGACGGATGAGAATTTGACGTATGTCAAGGTGACAGTGGAGGACGAGAGCGGTAGCACCGTAGAAAAAGAATGGACGGCTGATGCCGCAAACGCAGTTATGCTGTTGGCGCTGGAAGAGGGCGATATTACCATAGAATTTGACAATTCCAGCAACAGCACCAAGGTGGTTGCCACCCTGACCATCAACGCCAGCGCCGCTCAGGGAACGTATACCGTCGCAGTTGCCACAAAGGACGCGGCGGGCAATGAAGACGATGGCAGTACACCCACCCTGACAACGGTAATCGCCACCACCGCGCCGGTGGTGGCGATTGGCGAACCCAGGGCGTCCGGCACACTGCAAGGAGATACTGCACATTATTACGCGAACGCGGACAACGGCGACATAACCTACACGCTGACGATTACAGATACCAATTTTAACCCGGATTCTACAGAGGTAACAGCGGTTAGCTTGGAAGTCACCAAGGACGGTGATGAGTTTACTTCCTATAGCCTGGGGACGTGGAACGAAGATCCCACAGGCGTCTGGACGAACACGCTGACAATCACTGGCGGAGCTGGCGCAAACCACGACTATGACGGCGTATACGTCATCACCCTGTCCGCTACGGATGAGGCGAAAAATGAGAGTGAGGAAGCCGCCGAATCGGCCCCCCTCACCATCGACACCATAGAACCCGAAGTGGCCATTTCCCCCGTCATCAGCGGTGAAGGGAATGATTCCACCATAGTATGCGTTGACACATCCGACTACTACGCCAACGGCGAGGCGGTCTACACCCTGACCGTGACGGACGCGAACTTTGATGCAAGCAAGTGCGACCTGGTGGTGACGCTGGATGGCGACAACACCGATTACGAGCTGGGTGACTGGACGCAGGTGGATGGCACCGACACCTACACCGCCGAACTGACCCTTATAAACGGGGAAAATGCCATCACCGGCCAGGAATACGCCATCGGTCTGAACGTGGGGGACAAAGCCGGAAACCGCTACGGTCCCGACGCCGCCACCCTGACCGTGGATAAGGACGCGCCGACCCTTGAAACGAGCAGTTTTTCATACAATGAAGAAGCTTTGACAAAGGACGCGGACGGCAACGAGGTCATCGGCACCAGCTTCGTATATTCCTTCACCCTCCAAGACACAGCCTCCGGGGTGGACACTAGCAGCGTGGAGCTGGTTTTGGTGGATGTCACCATCACGACAGAAGATGTAAGTTATGATACCTTATATAGACAGACAATAGAGGTGGACAGCACAGCTTGGAACGTCAACACCGCTACCGTTACCATTATAAACGAGAGCAACGCCACACTTACAGACGGCCACACATACCACATGGAAGTGACCGCCAGCGACAACGTAGGCAACCCAATGGATACGGCGGGAGAATCTGCCTCCGTAATCTGCGACATTGTGCCGCCCAATGCCACCGTCTCTGCGCCGACGATCAGCGATGCCGCCGGAGAGGCAGGATATTCGGTCAAAGCGGGAGCTGTTTCGGGAACATATTACGTTCCTGATGAAGCCACCATCACCCTGACCATTGAAGAAGAAAACCTGGCGCTGGACAGCAACGGTTTCCCGACAACGGCAAGCCTTACGATTGGGAACACAACCTATACCGCGACCGACAGTGATTCTTTGAAAACCACCTATTCCTTTAGCGGTTTTGAGAAGAACAGCGAGGGCAAGTGGATAGCCACAATTACCATCCCCAAGGGCGATGAGGGCGATACCTATAAGGTTTCCCTGACCCTGTCGGCGGACACTGTTTCTCCGCCGAACACACCGGAAACCACCACAAGCAACACCGTTACCATCATTTTCGACGTCACCGAACCCACCATAACCCTGACGGACGACCAAAGTGCCGCAGTTGACAGTACAACCTGGGCGGACACCTGGGCCGCCAGCCGCACGCTGAACGTTGCCATTTCTGATAATACTGACTCCGGCTCAGGCGTAGGTTCCGGCGTGAAAGATAACACCTCCGCCGGCAAAACCGTGCTGTATTACTACATCACAGCGGCGAGTGACACATATTCCACCGATAACATAATGGTAGGCACCAGTCAATACGGTCAGTCGGCTTATGAATCAGTGTCCATTAATGGGGCCTACGTCCAGGTGGTGCCTATTGATTCCAGCAGCCTGACCCTCACCCTGTCCGCAGCCGCAGACACGGACTTCAAGGGAACCATCACCTTCTATGCCGTGGACAACGTGGGCAATGTGAACAGCACTACCACTATTGATATCGCCCTGGACGACCCGCCTTCGGTGAACGTTGGCACCCCGTATTACGATGGTGTTGGCGCGCTGACCCAGAACGACGACGACGACAAATACTACGCCAACGATACCGTCACCTACGACCTGACCGCCGAGGATGACCAGCTTGACACCATCACCGTCACCGTGACCGACCCGACCCAGGAGAGCATTGAAACTATTTACGAGCAGACCTTCACCTGGAATACAAGTACAGAACAGTGGGATGCCGGAAGCGGGACAACGGGTACAGTTGTCACTATTACCCCGGATGATCAGAGCAACACCACATCCGCATCCTGGGCCGCCACCCTGACGATTACCGCAGAGGAAGATGTCATTGCCGACAGCTACCAGGTGAAGATTGAGGCTACAGATTCCTCCAACAACGCTGACACAGGAAATGATATTGTCACCTCCGATATCCTGGTGATTGACGCCACTGTCCCGGTTGCCGAAATCAGCGACCCCGAATTTACAAGCACCTCCACCACGGAGGGGACGACCTACTACACCAACGGCGAAGTGACATACACCCTCACCGTCACGGACGCAAACCTTGGCCCCGACGACATAACGGTTCAAGTAAACGGCGTAACTATAGACGAACTAACAAACGTCAATGCCACCGCATCCCTGAGTGGCTGGACGCAAACGGACGAAGGTGTGTACCATACCTCCCTGACCATTACACCAATCAGCGGCACAACCATCGAGACATCGACCTACGTTGTCACCCTGAATACCACCGACAAGGCCGGGAACGATGCGGTGGGTGATGAATCCGATGAATTGGTGATTGACGTCCAGGCCCCGGTTCCGACCATTGACACTCCGATTGGCTGGTCGAACAGCGAGACGGAGGAGGGCATCACCACCTACTACGTCGGAGCCGACGGTGTTGTTACCTACGCCCTGACCGTCACGGACGCGAACCTGAACACAAGTGACATTACCGTAACGGTCGGCTCGACAACCGTAGGGGCGGGCGATTCCGCCACCCTCACTGACGACGCGACCACTGCCGCCCTGACCGACTGGACGGCGGACAACGGCACCTACACCGCCACCCTGACAATCACAGCGGGCGCGGACGTGGACACCGCCTCCTATTATGTCACCTTGGACGCCACCGATAAGGGTACCTCCCACGCCCAGTCGTCCAGCGCTATCCTGATTGTGGACACCGTGGCCCCGGAGACGGAGATTGACGACCCGGAAAATACCCAGAGCCATGAGGGCGAAATCTATTATTCCAACCAGGCTGTCACCTACGAGCTGACCGTCGTGGATTCCAACATCGACGCCAGCGACGCCACCGAAGAAATCACAGTGACAGTCATAGACGGCAATGGCGCCGCGCATATCATCGTTCCCAACGCGGGCGCGGCCACCCTGACAAGCGGGGACACCGCCGCCCTGACCTCCTGGGTCCAGGAGGGCGAAACCTATACCGCCACCCTGACCATCACCCCCGCCCAGGACGTGGTCAGCGACAGCTATAAGGTAGCTGTCACCGCCAAGGATAAGGCCACCAATGACGCGGATGGGGATGAATCGGAGACCCTGATTCTCGACACCACCGACCCCGTGGCCACCATTTCCGACCCCAGCTATACCAGCTCCAGCGAGGAGACAGGGGACGGCACCGTCAACTATTCCAATCAGGCGGTCAGCTACACCCTGACCGTGGTGGACGCCAACATCGACACCACCGGCATCACCGTCAAGGTGAACGGAAGCACCAGCCTCCCCTCCAACGCCGCCCTGACGGCGTGGAGCGAGACGGTTGCGAACGGCATCAGCACCTGGACGGCCACCCTGACCCTGGCGGCCAATGCGAATGTGGACACCTCCAGCTACGTTGTCACTCTGGAGGCGCAGGATAAGGCCGCCAACACCGACGATGACGAGACCGACACCCTGATTATCGACACCGTGGCCCCCACTGTCACCTATACGGCCTACAGCGGGAACGCCTACGATTCCGACTATTACGCCAACGTCACCAGCAAAGTGACCAATTCCGGGGACGGGAACTACTATGTATTCACCGCCTCCTCTGACACCACCCTCCAGGTGACGGTAACGGTAAACGACCAGAACATCGACATGACCGGCAAGCAGGTCACGGTCTCCCGCTACAGCTCCCTGGCTGACGCGGAGAGCCAGACCGGCGGCACGGTGGACTATGTTCCCAGCGACTGGGCGACCACCGACGGCGGCCAGACCTGGACGCAGACCATCACAATCCCCGCCAGCGCGCAGGAGGGCTACTATGTCCTGACCCTGACGGCGGAGGATAAGGCGGCCAACAGCTATGCCACCAACTCCGTGGGTACCAACACCGGCGCCACTGAAAACGTCCTGGTGAACGACACCACCGCCCCCACCGTTTCCGCCGCTGTGGCGAATAATACCGACACCGGCTCCTACGGCGGGAAGACCGTCTATTACACCACCGCCGCCGGCAATCTGGCCGTGACCTTCACCATCGAAGACAACAACGACCTGCTGACCGGCAATAGCTCCTATAGCTTCACCCTGTATCAGTACGACAGCGCCAATGCCAATACCACCAGCGTTGTCAGCATCCCCACCGGCGCGAGCTATTTCACCGGCTGGAGCGGCAGTGCCACAAGCAAGAACGGCACCTATACTCTGGATCGTTCGGCCCTGGGTCTGTCCGACGGCATTTACGCCGTGGAGCTGACCGTCACCGACCAGGCCGGGAACGAAACCGTCTACCGCAGCGACTACCTGGTGATTGATACCACCGCCCCCACCGGCGGGATTCAGGCTGGCGGCTCCGGGTTCAGCACCTTCTGGCAGAACCTGCTGTCCACCATCACCTTTGGCCTGTACAGCAACGACGGAATCAGCTACACCATGACCTGGGACGACAACTCCGACAGCTTCCTGAACAGCACCGAGGGCGTCCAGTCCGTCCAGTACGCGGTCTACAGCCTGGACAGCGGCGCGGATGCCTACACCACCGCCGCGGCCCTGGCCGCCGCCACGGATGTGAGCTGGCAGAACGTGGATAGGGTTTCCGCCGACACGGCCAGCGCCAGCGTGGGGAATGACGAGAAGTTCGTCATCTACCTGCGGATTGAGGACATGGCCGGAAACGTGACCTACATTTCCTCCGACGGTCTGATTACAGAGGACGACCCCTCTCAGTTCAACAGCAGCGACACCACCAACCCGGAGATTTTGGTGACGGTTGCCAACGAGAACGGCAGCTACAGCGGCGTTCACGACAGCAGCGTCTCCCTTGGGGTGCAGATTACGGAGTACCCCAACACCACCTTCTCCGGCATTGACCAGAGTACCGTTGCCTACAGCGTCACCGACGGCTACGGCGGCAACGTCAGCCTCTCCACCGCCGACGGCAGCGCCATGGTGTTCAGCACCAATTCCGACGGCCTGCACGGATCCGGCACCCAGACGGTTGTGGTCAGCGTTCCCAGCGGGTACGAGAGCGACCAGGTTTATCTGACCGCCACCGTCACCGACAACGCCGGGAACCCGAAGACCGTAACATACGAGGCCCTGAACATCGACAACCGCACGCCCACCGCCACCGTCACCTACGACAACAATACATCTTATAACGACTTCTACTTTAACTCCCCCCGCGTGGCCACCATCGTGATTCAGGAGATGAACTTTGATTCCTCCAACACCCAAGTGACGACCGAGGGCGGCCTGAGCGGCTGGACTACCGCCGGGTCGGGCAGCGAAACCACCAACACCGCCACCGTCACCTATAATCAGGACGGGTACTACACCATCGCCATCCAGTCCACCGACCAGGCGGGCCACACCATGTATGACAGCGACGTAGTGTACGAGGGCGTTGCCACCCAGAGCTTCACCATCGACATGACCGCCCCCACGGTCTCCGTGTCCTTCACAGACGCGGAGGGCAACCCCGTCGCCAGCGGCGGATACGCCAACAGCACCGTGACGGCCACCATCACCGTGGTAGAGCATAACTTCGACGCCAGCTCCGCCACCAGCGGCATCCGCATCACCCGGGACGGGGAGACCTATACCCCCAGCATTACCTGGAGCAACAGCGGGGATGTTCACACGGCGGTCATCACCTTCACCGAGGAGGAGGGCGCGTACTACACCTTCGACATCAGCTTCGTTGACCTGGCGAACAACCAGAGCCAGACCTTCACCACCCAGTCCTTCTATGTGGACACCGTGGCCCCGTCCATTGTGGTGAATAACATCCACAACAACAGCGCCAACAACGCCGCGACGATTGCCCCGGTGATCACCATCACCGACAAGTATTACGACGCGGACAGCGTCACCGTCACCCTGACCGGCGAGGTCAGCGGCGTGATCGCCAACGCCTACACCGTCACCGAGGTGGAGGGCGGCCAGCAGTTCACTTTCAACAACATCGAGGAGGACGACATCTACACCATCACCGTCACCGTGACCGACCTGGCCGGGAACGTGATCGAGACCATGTATGTCTCCGACTCCGATGAAAACACGGATGAGCTGATGTTCTCCGTCAACCGCTACGGCTCCACCTACCGGGTGGACGAGTACACCGCCGCCCTGCTGGAGGAGTATTACACCAGCAGCATCGACCAGGATCTGGTGATCGAGGTGATTAACGTTGACACCATCGAGGAGTTCGTAATCACCGCCTCCAGAGGTCTGCTCCGCTCCTGGGATCTGACCGAGGGCGAGGACTACACCATCGAGGAGGAGGCCATCACCGGCGGCTACCGCTACACCATCACGGCCTTCCGGGAGGTCTTTGAGGAGGACGGCGCCTACTCCATCTCCATCTACACGGAGGACGCGGCGGGCAACACCTCCACCAACAACACGGCCATTGATGACCGGGCCATCCAGCTCGACTTCTATCTGGATTCCGAAGGCCCCATCATCGTCCTGAACAACCTGGATAAGAATGGCCGGTACAACTACAACTCCTATGACCAGGCCAGCGTCATCGTAACGGACGCCACCCTGGATGAGATCACCGTTGAGATCATCTATCAGGACGGCACAGGGACGAAGACCTACACCTGGGGCGAGGAGGAGATTTACGCCGAGGACTTCACCGGCACCTTCGAGGCCGCCCTGGACGGGGAGAAGGCCATTGCGGAAAGCACCAGCCAGATCCTGATCCGCGTCACGGCCATAGATAAGGCCGGAAACGCAGTCTACGGCCCGGTGGATGAAGACACCGGCGCGCAGGATACCAACTATTCCTTCACGGTATCTACAAACCCGTTCGTCCGCTTCTTCGCCAACAAGCCGCTGTTCTACGGAACAATCGCCGGTGTGGCGGTAGTCGCCGCCGGGGCGATTATTATCCCGATTGCCATACGCCGCAGAGGCAATGGCGGAACCAAGTCCGCGGTGGGCGCCAAGGGCAAGGACGAGGAAAAGGCAGAGAAGAAATAAACCCAGCGCTGCGTTAATGCTTCGCCTGGCCTGTGGGTTCATTACGGCCCCAGGCCGGACGGAGGGAGCCGCTGTTTAGGGGTTCCCTACAACAGAAAAAGGGGTTCGGTTTATAAATCTGCCTCCCGGCATACAGCAAAATGTCTTATCACCGGTACTCCCATCGAGTGCCGGTGATTGTCTTATCCGCCCCGGAGAGGGCGGTAGAGGGCGGAGGTACAGGTTTTGACAAAAAAAGGATTTCCGGCGGCGTTCGTCGCCGTCATGCTCCTGCTTTCCCTGCTGCTGGGCATGGGGGCCGGGGCGGAGGAATATGTATTTACCACAGAGGAGACGGCGGAGACGGAAAACGTCTACGTAGGCCAGCTTCAGGAGCGGCTGACGGAGCTGGGGTATTATACCGGCGACCAGACCATGCTCTATGACGCCGCCACCCAATACGCGGTCTACCACTTCTGCCTGGTAAACGGCCTGACCTATTTCAGCCAGGGCGTCACCACAGAGGTCTGGAACGCCATTTTGAGCGACAGCGCCGCCGCCCTGGAATCAGAGGCGGAGGTCTACCAGGATATCGCCTACGGGGAGACCGGCAGCGCCGTGCTGACCCTGCAAACCCGGCTGAAGGAGCTTTCCTATTACACGGACGGGGCGGAGCTTGACCCCGGCGTCTTCGACGCGGGAACCCAAAAGGCGGTGGAGACCTTCTGTCAGGTAAACCAAGTGACCTACAGCGGCACCGGGGCCAGCGCCGCCGTGCAGTATATCATCTATTCCGATGGGGCCATCAGCTACACCGACCGGGACAAGGGCAGCCTGTCCCAGCGCCTGAGCAGCTATATGACCGGCACCGTGTCGGTGTTCGGCGGGGAGGTGCCGGTGTTCCTGCTGTGGATATGCAGCGTGATTTTGGTGGTGCTGATTTTGGTGCTGTGCATATTCTTCTTCGTGCCGGGGAAGGACAGGCAGCCCCCGGGCCAGCAGCAGACGCCGGTGTATTGGCGGAAAAGCGGGGCGCTGCGGGATGACGCCTCCGTGCTGACCCAGGGCAAGACCCACGACACCTCCAAGGCGGTGATGGACGTCCAGATCCGCTTTCAGGATCAGGTGAAAAACATCCAGTGTCCCTGTTCGGGTACGGTGACAATCGGCCACGGGGGCTGCTCCATCCCCCTGGACAACCGGGACGGCACAGTGTCCCACAGCCACTGCGAGCTGTATTACCGGGGGGCGATTTTAATGCTGCGGGATCATTCCACCAACGGCACCTTCGTCAATGGCCGCCTGGTGCATAACGCGGAGTGCCGGGTGTACAGCGGAACCCAGCTAACCGTCGGGCGGCATGAGCTTTATATCCAATTTTAAAGAAGAAAGCGTGGAATCTATTGAGCCGTAAACAAGCAATCTGTTATCTCATTGTGGCGCTTTTGGTCATGGCTGTGGGGCTGTTCTTCCTGGCGGTGCTGGGCAGCGTGTGGATTATGCTGCTGGTGCTGCTTCTGCTGGTGCTGATCGCGGGGCTTCTGCTGCGAAAAAAGCCGGAGCTGTTCCAGGTCTTCCGAAAGCCCAGCGGCGGGGCCTATCCCACGCCCCCGCCCAGGGGCAGCCGCCCGGCGGAGCGGGCGCCTGTCGCCGGTTTGATTCTGGTGGGGCTGAATACCCCGTCGAAAACACAAATCGTCATAGACAAAACCGCCTTCTCTCTGGGCCGGGATCCAAAGTGCGACTATGCCTTGACAGGCTGCGCCGATATCAGCCGGGTTCACGCCCTGATCCAGTATGACCGCAAGCGCGGGGTTATGCTGGTGACGGACAAAAACAGTCATAACGGGACGTATTTAAACAATGTTCGCCTGGCACCGGGGCAGCCGAAAAAGATATCCGACGGCGACCTGCTTCAGCTTGGCACCCTGCGCTTTGCCGTCCAGTCCGCCCGGTACTGAGGAGGTCGGCGGCGCTCAAAAAACGAAGAAAGACGAGAGGTAATGGCCGTGTTTTACGCCTGGATTTTTTTCGAGAACCGATTTAAGGACGTCTATCTCCCCTCCACCTCCCGGTGGTCGGAGAACATTGCCGTGTTCCATTCAGAGACCGGCTGGGACCGGGATTATTTCATCCCCATCCGGGCGCTGGACGGAAGGTGCTATGTCTCCCACGGGGAGAAATTCCACTGGATAGACCAGGAGCCGGGGGTAGAGGAGCTGCCGGTGACAGACGGCGCCCATTACTTCATGTCCAACGGGAAAAACCGCATTGGGATCACCTTTACAAGCTGCAAAAAATCGGACACGGCCTTTAAAAAATTCCTCCTGCCCGCCAATGGGGAGGCGGTGCTGGGCCGGGGTTCAGACTGCGCCCTGCAGGTGCGGGCAGATTTGGAGCTGGTGTCCAAGCGGCAGGGGATCTTTTCTGTCAACCCAGACGGCACCTGTGTCTATACGGACGCGGGCAAAAACGGCAGCCACCTCAACGGCCTTTCCATGGTCTCCACCTCCACCCGGCTGCGGTTTGGGGATGTGATAACCCTCAGCACCGGCATAAAGTTTATCTATTTAGACAAGCTCCTGGCGGTCAACCGCATGAGTACCTTCGCCCATATCAGTCTCCCCCTGTGCGACCCGCCCGCCGTGACGCCGGAGCTGGAGGAGCGCCAGGTTCCCTCGGTGCAGATACAGTTCCATCGGGCGCCCCGCTTCGTGCCGAAGGCGGACGCCAGCGACGTCCGCATTGAGCCGCCTATGGACAAGCAGAACCAGCAGCAAAACCCCCTCTGGCTGACCCTTGGCCCCTCCTCCACCATGGTGCTGCCTATGATGATGGGCGCGGCCATATCCAGCTCGCGGGGCGGGTATATGGGCGCGGGCCTGGCCATGGTGGGTACGGCCTCCGTGCTGGCGGTCTTTTGGGGCCTGATGAACTACAGGTACCGCAAAAAACACGCCGCCGAGACGGAGGAGGCCCGGGTGTCCAAGTATTACCTCTATATCACCCAGGCGGAGAAATTTTTACAGGATCTCTCGGCCCAGGAGCGCAAGCGGCTGCTGGAGACCCGCCCCACCGTGGAGGAGTGCGCCCACTTCCCCCAAAGCAGCAGCAGCTACCGGCTGTGGGAGCGGATGCCCACCCACGAGGATTTTATGTCGGTGCGGATCGGCCTGGGAAAGGTGCCGTTGCCCAATAAAATCCTGGTGGACGACGTGAAGCTATCGGTCATAGATGACCCCCTGCGGGATGAGCCGTCCCGCCTGGCGGAGACCTACGGCACCATGAACAACGCCCCCATCACCATCAGCCTCCGGGAGGAGACCATTCTGGGCATTTTGGGGGAGGACATGGCAACCTCCCTGGCCCAGAGCATCCTGCTCCAGCTTGCCGCCCTCCACAGCTATCACGACGTCCGCATTGCCGTCATCACGGAGGAGAACGACCAGTCCCGCTGGGCCTGGGCCAGATGGCTGCCCCATGTGTTCTCCTCGGAGGATCGGGAGCTGAGGATGGTGGTCTCGGAATCCAACGCGGTGCAGGAGGTGCTGGCCTATCTGGACGGGGTTCTTATCCAGCGGCGGGAGGCCGCGGAGGAGGAATCTGACGAGGGCGGCGGTAGCCTGCCCCTGCCCCACTATGTGGTGTTCTGCACGAAGCCTGACCTGCTGGACAACAAGCCCATCCTCCGGCATATGCTGACAAGTGCCTGGGGCATGACCCTGGTGCTTGTCTCCTCCAGCATGGAAATGCTGCCGAAGGAGTGCCGCATCGTTTTGGACGCCTCCTCCAACCCCGGCTCCGCCTTTACCGCCGAGGGGGATATTACCAAGGTGGACTTTGAGTACCCGAACCTGGCCCTGGCGGACAGCTTCTCCCATATGGTGGCCCCCCTCCGGGTCAAGGACTCGGCGGAGAGCGCCGCCATCCCCTCCATGGTCTCCTTCCTGGATATTTACGGCGTCCGGCAGATCGAGAGCCTGGACGTGTGGCGGTTCTGGAACGAGAACCACGCCTATGAGGGCCTGCGCTCCACCATCGGCCTGCGGGCCGGTTCCCAGCCCTTTGTGCTGGATATATCAGACAAATCCCACGGCCCCCACGGTCTGGTGGCGGGAACCACTGGCTCCGGCAAGAGCGTTATGCTCCAGACCTATATTCTGTCCCTGGCACTGAATTACCACCCGGATCAGGTGCGGTTTATTCTCATCGACTATAAGGGCGGCGGCATGGCGGAGGAATTTCGGCGGCTGCCCCATGTGACGGGGATTATCGACAACCTGCAAACAGGCAACACCATCGCCAGAGCCTTGGCATCTATCCAGGGTGAGATACACCGCCGGGAGACGCTGTTCCGCAAGGTGGGAGTCAGCAGCATCGACGATTATATCCGCTTTTTCTACGACGACCCGGCGGAGGAGCGGCTGCCCCACCTTATCATCATCGTGGACGAGTTCGCCGAGCTGAAGGCGGATCAGCCGGACTTTATGCAGGAGCTGATCAGCGCTTCCCGTGTGGGCCGCTCCCTGGGGCTTCACCTGATTCTGTCCACCCAGAAGCCCTCCAACTCCGTTTCCGACGAGATTTGGGCCAACTCCAACTTCCGCATATGCCTGCGGGTGCAGAGCCGCAGCGACTCCATGGAAATGCTCCGCCGCCCGGACGCCGCCTATCTGCGAAACAGGGGGCGGTGCTATGTGCAGATCGGAAACGACGAGATTTTCGAGCAGGTGCAGACCAGCTACAGCGGCCTGACCTACGACCCGGAAAAGCCGTCGGAGACAGAAATTCCCCACCTGCTGGACAACGCGGGCTGCTTCGTGTCTGTGAAGCGGGCGCCCAGCGCCGCCTCCGGGCGGGAGCTGACCCAGATGAACGCCGTGCTGGGGCGCATCATCCAGACGGCCAGAGACCACGGCCTGCCGGAGTCCTATCACCTGTGGATGGAGGAGCTGGCCTCCGCCACTTTCCTTCGGAACATACCGGGTACCGCCCTGGCGGAGCGGGCGATTTGGGCCGGGCCGAATACGGGGGAGGAGCTGCGGGCCATCTACGCCATGGCGGACGATGTGGCGCATCAGCGGCATTTCCCGGTGTGGATGGATCTGCTGGCCGACCGTAACTATATGGTGGTGGGCATGGTATCCACCGGCAAGACCACCTTTATGCAGACGGCGGCCATGGCCTTCGCCCTGCGGTACAGCCCGGACGCCGTGCAGATGTATGTTTTGAGCCTGTCCAGCCGGAATTTAAGCTGCCTGGCCGACCTGCCCCATGTGGGCGAGGTCATCTACGGGGAGGAGGAAGAGGAGCTTTTCCGCCTGCTCCGCCTGCTGGAGGAGGAGGACAAGCGCCGCCGCGCCCTGTTCGCGGAGGCGTCTACAGACAGCTTCCAGGAATATAACCACTCCCGCAACATGACCGGGGGCAAGCCGGTGCCTGCCATCATCGTGTTTGTTGACCGCTTTGCCCAGCTTACGGAGATGGTGCAGAGCAGCGACGAGTTCACTCAGCTTGTCTATACCCTGGTGCGGGAGGCCAGCGGCAGAGGCATCTTTTTCATTGTCTCCGCCATGAAGGTCAACGAGATCCCCTATAAAATCCGGGACTGCTTCAAGGGCGTTGGCCTGCAAATCAATGACCGCACAGATTACCCGGAGATTGTGGGAATGCGTATGCCCTCGGATATGCCGGACATCGCCGCCTTCTCTGGCCGGGGCCTGGTGGAAATAGACGAGACCCTGTATGAAATTCAAATCGCCCTGGCCGGGGGCAGCACCTCGGATGCGGAGCGGGCGGCGGATATCGCCCAGATGTGCCAGACCCTTTCGGCGCGGTGGAAGGGCGTCCGCCCAGCCAATATCCCCCGCATTCCGGAGAAGCCTGTCTACGCCGACCTGCTGGCCGCCCCCCAGTATCAGCAAATCGCCTCCGACCCGTGGCTGTTCACCTTCGGCTACAACGTAAGCACGGGTATGCCGGAGCCGATTCATCTGGACAGGAGCTATTCCTTCCTGATTTCCGGGGGCTGGCAGAGCGGGAAGACCAATCTCCTCCAGCTCATTACCCGGATGTGGCATGACCGGGGGGCCAACCTGTGCGTGGTGGCCGACGTGGCGTGGACAAAGCTGTGCCAGGAGCTGGGCGTGACCTGCTATGACCAGGCAAGCCCGGACTGGGAGGAATACACCGCCTGGCTCAACCAGGAGATCAAAAACCGCAACCAGATGCGGAAGGCGGCCCAGGCCGCCGGGCAGGAGGAGCTTGACAAGCTGGTGCGGAGCTGGGCGCCGGTGGTCATCGTCGTGGACGATATAGACAGCTTTATGAAGAAAAACCCGGCGCGGGCCAACGACCTGTTCGTGGAGGTGTCCAGGCGGGCGGCAAAGTTTGCCATCTACTTCTTTGCCTCCATATCCCACAGCGCCTACGCCCAGAACCGTATGCAGGAGCCGCTGGCATCCCTGGCGAAGCAGCAGCGGGGGGTGGCCCTGGGGGGCAAGCTGAACGAGTGCGACCCCTGGAATATGCAGATGCCCTTCTCCAAGAAAAACGTGTCCTTCCCCCTGGGCGAGGGGTATCTTATCTGCAACGGTACCGTCACCCATATCGTCGTGCCGAAGGCGGGAGACGCGGAGGGATAAGGGAGTATGCTGCCAGTAGTAATCTATGAGGCGGACGACGGCGCCAGGGCGGAGATCCTCTCTCTGCTCAGCGACTACGGGAAGGCCCATGACCGCCGGTTTTACGTTCTGGGGAACACCGGCTCCCTGGAGGAGGCCAGCGCCTGCCTGAAATCAGAGGGGGCATCCTGCTGCTGATACTGGGCATCGACGGCAGGGCCGACCCGGCCCTTCGCGCCGTGGAGCTGGAGGGCCAGGCCAACCGAACAAACCGGGACAGCTATGCCCTGTACTGGCTTCACAGCCTGGAGGATTTGCCGGGGCTGACCGCCCGGTGCCTCCATCCCGTGGGGTTTGTACTGCCGCCGCCGGATAAGGCCCATGTGGAGGCCATTTTTCAGCGGGTGTTCGACGATTACGAGGCCCTGTCCGCCACGCCGGAGGAGGGGTTCGTCACGCTGCAAACCGGGGGCGCTATTTACCGGCTGGCCGCGGACAGCATTGATTATATCGAGGCCCTGGACAAAAAGCTGAATATCTGGACAAAGCGGCAGTGCCTGACGGTCTATGCCAAAATCGGCCAAATGGAGGAGCTTCTGGGGTCGGGGTTTTTCCGCTGTCACCGCTCCTATCTATTCAACTACAGCCGTTTGGAGAGCGTGGATCTTTCTGCCATGGAGGTGTGCCTCCAGAGCGGCGTCCGGCTTCCCCTGTCCCGCTCCTATCGGGACGAGCTGAAAAATCGCATGACGCAGGAGGGCGCAGCCAATGACGCTTGACAGTGTGTCCTATATCTATTCACAGCCGGAGCTGGCCGCCCCGCTGGCCCTGGTGGGCTGCCGGGAGGTTCCCTTCTTTTCCGGCGGCGGCGGGGATGTTCAGGCTGGCCTGGCCTCCCTGGAGGAGAGCCTGCTGGTCAGCCGACAGGAGGACTGCGCCGCCGTAGACCGGGTGGCGGCCTTTCTCGCCCTGCGGATCGGGGCCTGCGAACAGTGCCTGTGCCTGGACGGCGGGCCGGAATCCCCCGCTTTTCTGGGGCTTTTCTATGGGGCGGACGCCAGCATCCTGTTGACCCTGCGCCAGGGGCGGTGGGTTATTACGCCCTATCAGGACTATGACCAGGCCAGCGCCGGGTTTATCCAAAGCCTGCCCGCCCGCAGCGGGGGAATGACGGCCTGCCTGAAAAACAAGGCCGGTCTCTGGCGGCGTCCCGGCCCCTTTGACAGCGGCAGCGCCGGGCGGCAGAGCTTTTCCCAGGCCGCCTGCTGGGTGCGGGACAATATACCCCCTCAGGGAAAGGAGCAGTATCTATGGAAACCATGATTGTGGAAATATCCGTACCGGCCATCAGCCGGAGCTTTGACTTTCAGCTCCCGGCCTCCGGCCTGGTGAACGACGTGATTGGGGAGATTACCCGCACCCTGGAGCAGACCCAGCTTGGCCTGTCCTTTGACCGGCACTATCCCATGCTGTGCCATTTGGACGATGGCCGGATCCTGGCCCCCGACGATACCCTGGCGGCAGCAGGGGTCTATGACGGCGTGCGGCTGATGCTGATTTAATTTAAAAACAACCATTTCAAACACTAAAAAACGGCCCCATTTCGGGATTTTCTGCAATTCACGGCAAAAATCCTACCATTCGTCAGGTTTGGTTGCGATTGGGGCGGGTTTATGGCATACTGCATACAGAACAGGAAATCCCGCGGGGACGCGGAACCAATAAAAACAATCAAGGAGGACACATCAATGATCGAGTGGGCTGTGGAGGCAGCAAAGCTGGTCGTGGCCGAGGCAGAGATTCTTCAGGCCGTGCAGGCCTATAAGGACGCCGTCAGCAAGGCCAAGTCCGCCGGGGACGCCCTGGCCGCGGACTGGGAGGGCGACGCCCAGGTGGTGTTTGTGGAGGAGCAGGCCAAGGCCTATCAGTGGCACATGAGCATCTCCGACATCGTAACCGCCTTTGCCGAGACGCTGAAGGGCACCGCTTCCAAGTACGAAAACGTTGAGCAGACCATCACCAACATCATCAAAAGCCGCTGAGCGGACACAGGGTAAGGAGGAATCAGAAAATGGCTGAGATCATTAAAGTATCAACGGAGGAAATGCGGGAGACCGTCACCCAGTTCGTCTCCGCCCAGTCCGCTTTGCAGTCGGCCTACGAGTGGATGGACCGGGCTGTGAAGGTGCTGGACAGCTGCTGGAAGGGCGCCGCCTACACCGCCATGCGGACCCAGTGGAGCCTGACCTACAAAAACATCGAGCAGGCCAACGAAAGAATGCAGGACGCCATAGACGAGCTGAACAAGTCGGCGGATCTGTTCGACGCAAGCGAGACCGGGCTGACCAGTATTTTCACGTCCCTGGACACGGGGACATCACCCTTTGAATAATCCCACCGGCCCCGGCAGCCGAAAGAGAGGAGCGCAGCATGAGTACGGAATATGACTCCAAAAAAATCCGCAAACTGGCCGCCCAGATCGGCAGGACAGCGGACGCGGTCTCGGACGTGAACCGCACCACCCTGAAAAGCGTCCAGAGCGAAATGCCGACGAACTTCAAGGGCAGCGCCGCTACCGCTTTGCAGGATTCCGTCAGTGAGCTGATGGCGGATATCGCAACCGTTAGCGCAATGCTCAGCGATATTAAGGCAGCCTTAAATTCCCTGGCCACCCGCGTGGAGCGGGCGGATCAGCAGGCCAAGAGCATCGTTCGGTCCAAGTGACCGGGTTTTATTCCAGAGAGGGGAGGCGTTACGAGGCATGAGCGAGATTATATGGGACAGTCAGTCGCTGGAGAGCATTGTCGCAATGCTTCGCAGAGCCGCCAGCGAGCTGGACGATCAGTGTGCCGCCCTGCGCTCCATTCGCGTGGAGATGGGCGAGACCTTTAAGGGCAACACCGGCGTGTCGCGGCGCATTATGGAAAAGGCCGACGCGGTCATTCAAAGAACCTCCCGTCTGGGGGAGCGGGCCGACGTCCTGGCCGGAGGCGTGGAGCGGGCCAGCGAGCTGTTCGCCGCCGCCGAGCGCTCCATCGCGGGCCTGGCGGAGGGCGCGGGCGGGGGCAATACCCCCGGCATCCGGGCCGTGGCGCGGGAGTCCTTCCTGCGGATTCCCAACGTGGTGATAATGGTCGGAACCCCCCAAAGCGTTTCCGGCGTCACTCCGGAATGGCTGGCCACGGCGGCGGAAAAGGCATTTTCCCAGCGCTAACTGTCATTCACGGCAAAAATCCTACCATTCGTCAGGTTTGGTTGCGGCGAGAGCCCAAAAAAGCTATACTGTGAACATAAGGAACAAGCCAAATCCTTAAAGCCTAAACAACAAATTATTTTATCAGGAGGAATTTTATCATGGCATCCAGAATTGAGGTAACTATTTCCGAGCTGCAGAGCGCAGCCAGCAAAATCACCGAGGCCGCGTCCGATTATCAGAGCGCGGCGGACAGCCTGAAGGCGGCGGCGGACGAGCTGGCCGCTACCTGGGAGGGCGATTCTCGGGTGGCCTTCGTGGCGGAGCAGGAGGCGGCCTACGAGTGGTATAAGAAGATGGCGGCCCTGTGCGAGGAGTACGCCCAGTCCATGAACACCGCCGCCGAGCGGTATGTGGAGACGGACACCGAGGCGGCCAGCACCATCAAGGCCCGGTAAGCGGGGCAGGCCCTTTCACGCATCCCAAAAATCTACTTACTTATTCATATTATTAGGAGGATATTACAATGGCAGACATTATTCATGTATCTACAGAGGAACTTCGCAACGCGGTTTCCAAATATAACACCTGCAAGAGCCAGCTTCAGATTGCCTATCTGACCATGTCCAACGCGGTTCGCACGGTGGACACCACCTGGAACGGCGACGCCAGCGAGGCGTTCAAGGCCCAGTTTGACCTGACGTACAAGAACCTGGAGCAGACCGAGGAGAAGGTTCAGGACGCGGTGGATGAGCTGACCCAGGCCGCCGACATCTACGACGAGATTGAGCAGACCAACACCAGCACCTTCCAGGGCCTTGACCAGGGAACCAGCCCCTTCGATTCCTGAGAATCAGGCCGCTGACAGGACAGAAGAAACCGGCGGAACGGGCGGCGGAGGCACTCTGCCGCCCCACGGGACTGCCGGGGAAAATAAAGGATGTGCGGGAACATCCGAGCAGTGATGGAGGCCCATTATGGAAGATCGGGTCATTGTCGATTTCGACGCCCTTGACCGTATAGCTCAAAAATTAAGGACGGCGAGCAGCGAGCTGGAAAGCGCCAGAGGGCTTCTCGCCGCCAGCAGTCTTACAAAGGACGGCGGCGCGTACCTGCGGCTGTCCGGCTGCGGCGCGTCTCTGCGCTCGGTAGGCGGCAGCGTCAGCGCCGGTACCGTGGCCCAGGCCGTGACCAGCTATCGGACGGCCCTAAACCGCATCAGCGCCTATTCCAGCAGCCTGGCCTCCGCCGTGAACACCACCGCCTCCCTGTTCAAAAGCGCAGAGAGCGGGTCAACCACCGCCGCCAGCGCGATTGACGCCGCCTCCGCCCCCTCGGCATGGGATTGGCTCGGCTACGAGACAGGCGACGGCAGCGTGACTGCGTGGCTTGGAAAGGCAAGCGCCAGCGGAGGAGACGACTATCTTTCCGGGGAGGTTAATGCCTACCTTGGGAAAGCCGAGGCGGAGGCAAAGCTGAAGGCCAGCCTTCTGAAGAGCGAGGTAAAAAAGGAATATAAAAACGGCGAATGGACAGAAAAGGAAGTCTTTACCATACTGAACGCTGAAGCTGCTGCCGGAGCGTCTGTGTCCGTTCTGGCGGCTGACGCCACGGCCAGCGCCGGAAATAACTGGCTCGGCAGCGAGATTAAGGCAGAGGGATCCGCGGGAAATGCCAGCGTGGAAGCGAAGGGGCAGGTGTCCATTGGCGAGGATGGTGTCAACGCTGTCCTGAAGGGCGAGGCAATGGTATCCGCCGTAGAGGGCGAAGTGTCCGGCACGGTGACAATTCTCGGCATAGAAATTACGGCAAAGGCCGGAGGCTGTGCGGGCGCAGTTGGCGTGGAGGGAAAGGCAGGAATTGAGAACAACAAGTTTGTTCTTGAAGGCGGCGTCGCGGCCCTGATTGGCGGCTCAGTAGGTATCGAGATTGGATTGAGCGATGAGACCTGGGACTACGTCATGGATGCCGTGGACACCATAACCGATGGGGTGAGCGATTTTGTTGACTTTCTCACCTTCTGGGATTAATATGAGGACGGCCTATGAAGCATCAAGCGTTTCGATATGATTTTGCAGGAAAGGAATTGCGGTATTTCCTGTTTGGCGGGAAGAAATGCCCCCGCTGCGGCGGAACGATGACGAGGGAAAAGTG
This sequence comes from Oscillospiraceae bacterium, assembly GCA_021200935.1. Lineage (GTDB taxonomy): Bacteria > Bacillota > Clostridia > Oscillospirales > Oscillospiraceae > CAJOIG01. The sequence continues at coordinate 194 of JAJQFY010000064.1, read as the reverse complement.
CTGGGAGACCGTAGACGGACAGGTGTTTAATTCCGGCTCCGACCCCTTTTTCATCCAAAACGCAAGGGTGAAGCATTACTATTACGTCTACCAGTGCGCCCAGTGCGGCGGCGCGTTCAAACTCCAGGAGCTGGCAAAATAAGAAAGATTAACTATTAAAAGTCAACCCCCAAAAGCGTGAATTGGAAGCTGCG
>JAJQFY010000242.1 GCA_021200935.1 Oscillospiraceae bacterium | reverse complement strand
GAGCCGCAGCGACCTGAAACCCGCCTACACCTGCGGCACCTATCACCGCCGGGGCACAGCGGGATGCACCAGCCACCATATCCGGGTGGACAAGCTGGACGAGCTTCTGAAACGATATGTCCGGCGGCTCATGGAGCAGTCCACCGCCATGCTGGAACAGCTGAACGCCGACCTGAACCGGGAGACGGAGGATGTGACAGAGACCGAGCAGTCCGCCGACCATCTGGCGGAGGTGCTGGACGATTTGACGGAAGAATTAAAGGCCACCAAACGCCAGCGCATCCGGGACATCATGAAGCACCCGGAGCAGGAGCAGCTGCTGGAGGAGACCTATGATGAGCTGGAAACCGACCTGCAACGGAAAATCGAAGGACTGAACCACCAGATCGACCTGCTCTCCGACAAGCGCAACACTATCCTCCGGGCCAACCGGGTGGCGAAAACGGCCATAGACGTTTTTCGGGATATTCTGGAGAAAGAGCACCTGGAGCGCAACGACCTGGAGCTTCTCATCAACCGCATCAAGGTGTATGAGGATCACCTGGAGATTCAGCTCAAGCCGGACATTGACGCGCTGCTCCATGCGGGGCAGCTGGAGGACACCATAAATTTTAATCAGGACACGGCAGAAAACGGCCAGGTCACCCTTGTTCAGCGTGCAAAACAGCGCGCAGACAAGGTCTACCGTGTCAATGTTATCAGTGACGGCGACCCGTTGGAGATTTATACGGAGAAGGATGGGGAGGTTATCTTTAAAAAATACTCCCCTATGGGGGAGCTGAGCGGGTTTGCGGAGCAGATCTGCGAATCTATGCATAAGACCACGGACTATCCGTCGGCGGTGTGCGACCGGGACGGGGTGATTGCGGCGGCGGGGCCGGGGCGGAAGGACATTCTGGACCGGCACATCGGCCCGGCGCTGGAGGCGGTCATGGAGGGCCGCCAGACCTTTTTGGGTGAGCCGGGGGGACGGCGGGTGCCGGTGACAGACCAGGAAAGCTCCCCGGCGGCGGCAGTGGCCGCGCCCATTTTGTCCGAGGGGGACGTGCTGGGCTGTGTGGTGTTTCTGGAACGGGCGGACGGCGTCCGGGCCGGGGACGTGGAGGTCAAGCTGGCCGGAACCGTGGCCGGGTTTCTGGGCAAGCAAATGGAGAGCTAGCCCCAAAATAAAAACGCTCCCTCTGGACGGACAGGTTTCTGTCTCCAGGGGGAGCGCTGCGTTATTAGGGCTTGTTTAAAAAATAGCGGTGCGGCCAGCGACGAGAGTTTTTTTCGCCAGCCAAGGCGATTTTTTGCGGGAATACTTTGTGTATTTCAAGAAAAATCAACGCAGGATGGCGGAAAAAGATCCGTCGTCTGGATGTGCCGATGTTTTTTAATCAAGCCCTAGGACTTGCCAAAGCCGAATCAGTTCAGGCCGTACTTGCGGTTGAACTTATCCACACGGCCACTGGTGTCTACCAGCTTCTGCTTGCCGGTGAAGAACGGGTGGCACTTGGAGCAGATTTCCACCGTGATATTCTCCCTGGTGGAGCCGGTCTCAATCACATTGCCGCAGGCGCAGCGGATGGTGGTTTGATAATACTTAGGATGGATGCCCTCCTTCATTTGAATCACCTCATATCAGGCTGTCTTGAGTGCGGCTATGCCGCCGTTACAAGACGCGAGACCTATGTTATCACAATTTGCCCCAAAAGGCAACTGTTTTTTTGACCATTTATCCATATGGCGTCCCCCGGCGGGGTATGCTATAATGGCGGTGGATATGTAGATATAAATTTAACCGCGTGCCGCGCAGATGACTATATAGAAAGGACTATTCGTTATGACCGTGACCGTCACTTATATCACACACAGCGGCTTTTTGGTGGAGTGGGAGGACTGCTATATGCTGTTTGACTACTACAAGGGCCCGCTGCCGACCCTGGCGGCGGAGAAAAAGCTGCTGGTATTCGTCAGCCACAGCCATCCCGACCATTTCAGCCCCGCCATCCTCACCCAATTCACCGCCCAGCGGGAGACAGAATACATCATCTCCACCGAGGCGAAAAGCGCCGTCCGCAGGGCCATGCGGGAGGCGGGCCTTGCCATGGACCAGCGGGAGATATGCTTTCTTCCCACCTGGGCGGACGGGGCCTTTTCCGACGGAGCGGGGGACAGCGTTCAGGTTTACGCCCTCCGCTCCACCGACGCCGGGGCCGCCTTTTTCCTGGAATATAAGGGCAAAAGCCTCTACCACGCGGGGGATTTGCACTGGTGGAGCTGGCCCGGCGAGCCGGAGGAGGAAAACCAGCAGATGATAGCGGACTACAAGCAGGAGCTGGAATACCTCCGGGGCCGCCATATCCACCTGGCCTTCGACCCCTTAGATCCCCGGCAGGAGGGGGATATGTGCCTGGGCATGGACTATCTGCTGTCCATTGCGGACATCGACCACCTGTTTCCCATGCACACCTGGGAGGAATATGACGTGGCCCAGCGGTTTCTGTCGGAGGCCAAGCACCTGACGGCCAAAACCGTTTTCCACCCCTTGGAACGGCCTGGCCGCTCCTGGGCCATAGAGCTGTGATGGCGCGGATACTGATCGTTGACGACGACGCTGCCATCGGGGATATGCTGGAGGGGCTTCTCACCAGGGAGGGTTACGCCGTGAGCCGGGCCTATTCCGGCACGGATGGGTCGCCGAAAATGCACGTCAGCAACCTGCGGAAAAAGCTCCAGGCCGCCGGGGGAGAGGACTGCATAGAGGCGGTGTGGGGCATCGGCTTCCGGCTGCGGGGTGAGGGGGGATTTTGATGAAGGCTTTACGGTTTTCTTTACCGCGCCACGCTAACGCAGCCCAGCGCTTTGGCGCTGTTCAGGGGTGGTATCATCCCGGTATTATCCTCCCAATCTCTCGATTGCCTTTACCGGGCAAGTTTCAAAGCAGTTGCCGCAGCGCAGACAATGCTCCTGATGAATCACGCTGGGCTTGCCCATTTCGATGGCTCTTTGCGGGCATACCTTCACGCATTTTCCACAACTGATACAGGCATCTGTGATGTGATACCCCTTCGGGCGGATCGTTCCCTTTCCAATCGTATAAGTCTCCCTGAAAATCGGGTTGACGCCGAGATGGAAGTATTCTATTTCAGCATCCCGTATTTCAAAAACGATGCCGATTTTTCTTGTATCACCGGGATAGACATTGGCGAGATAGGGCTGCTCCTCAAAAATGATATCTGTCCATTTCTGCTGCTCCTCCTGGGGGACGGGAACCGCCCGTCCGGAAAGGCGGATCATTTCCTTGTAGCGGGTGTAGCCCAGCACCTGTACCCGCCCGTCGGATAACAGTTCCCGGCAGAAATTCTTTCCCCTTGCCGTGAAAAAGTACATTGCGTCAGGCTCATAGTGAATGGCGCTGATATTTCTGATTTGTGGGCTTCCATCAGAATCCACAGTCGAGAACGCCAGCACGCCAACATATTGCAGTTTCTTCAGACAGGTTTGTGCATCCATAAAAAGTTTCCCGTCTAAACCCTTACTATACGGTCATTTTTGCGTGGCTTTCCTGTGGGGTGAGGGTCGCCCTCACGGGGATAGCCCAGCAGGAGCTGCATGACCGCGTAATAATCCGTGCGGATATTCCATTTTTTCAGGATTTCCTGCCCGTATGGGTCGGCAAACGCCGGCCAGCCCTGGCCAAGATAGCAGGAACCGATTCCCAGCGAATCCGCTGCCAGCATCATGTTTTCGGCGGCTACCGCACAGTCCTCCGCGGCAAAGAGGAAGTTTTTTGGCGCGAACATGGTGATAACCGTGGGCGCATCATAAAAAGCGTTTTTTATATTCGGGGCGTCCGCAATGCTGGGCTGCTCCTTTGAAACATAGCTTGTGGCAGTCGCCATATGCGGATTGG
>JAJQFY010000211.1 GCA_021200935.1 Oscillospiraceae bacterium | reverse complement strand
CACCGGCATCATCAACATTGTGGACGCCACCAACATTGAGCGAAACCTCTATTTTACCATGCAGCTTATGGAATTGGACACGCCGATGGTGCTGGCCTTAAACATGATGGACGAGGCGCGGGAAAACGGCGGGTCGATTCTAATCAACGAGATGGAGGCGATCCTGGGGATTCCTGTCGTCCCGATCTCCGCGGCAAAAAACGAAGGGATTGAGGAGCTGATCTCCCACCTGATCCATGTGGCGAAATATCAGGAGCGCCCGAAGCGGCAGGACTTCTGTGACAGGAACGACCACGGCGGCGCCGTTCACCGGGCGCTGCATGGCATTATGCACCTGATCGAAGACCACGCCCAGGAGGCAAATATCCCCCTCCGCTTTGCGGCCACAAAGGTGGCGGAGGGCGACCATCTGATTCTGGAGCGGCTGAACCTGACGGAAAATGAAAAAGAGCTGATAGAGCATATTCTGGTTCAGATGGAACAGGAACGGGGACTTGATCGAACCGCCGCCATTGCCGACATGCGGTTTTCCTTTATACAGAAGCTGTGCAAAAGCCACAGGAGAGCCGGGAGCGGCTGCGAAGCGAAAAAATTGACAGGGTTCTTACCGGGAAATACACGGCAATCCCCTGCTTCATCGGCATTATGCTGCTGGTGTTTTATCTGACCTTCAATGTAATAGGCGCGTTCTTTCAAAACCTTCTGGGAATTGGGATAGACTATCTTGCGGGCATCACAGAAAATGCGCTGATTATTGCCAACGTTCATCCTGTCCTGCGTTCCCTGATCAGCGACGGAATTTTTGCGGGGGTCGGCAGCGTGCTGAGCTTTTTGCCCATTATCGTGTGTCTGTTTTTCTTCCTGTCTCTGCTGGAGGACAGCGGATATATTGCGCGGGTGGCGTTCTTTATGGACAGCCTGCTGCGGAAGATCGGTCTTTCCGGGCGCAGCATTGTCCCCATGCTGATTGGGTTCGGCTGCACAGTCCCCGCCGTTATGGCCACAAGAACATTGCCCAGCGAGCGGGATCGCCGCATGACGATTTTGCTGACGCCCTTTATGAGCTGTACGGCAAAGCTCCCCATTTATATGTTCTTTGTGAACATTTTCTTTCCTCAATACAGCGGCCTGATTGTCACGGCCCTCTACTTTTTGGGGATCGCCGTGGGTATCCTTGTGGCGTTCCTGTTTAAGAAAACGCTGTTTCAGGGGGAAGCGGTTCCCTTTGTCCTGGAGCTGCCGAATTACAGGCTCCCTTCCGCCCGGAATGTGGTGCAGCTTCTCTGGGAGAAGGCGAAGGATTTTCTGCACCGGGCCTTTACCATCATCCTGCTGGCAACCATTGTGATTTGGTTTTTGCAGACCTTTGACGTAAGGCTGAACGTGGTAACGGATTCGCAGGACAGTATTCTCGCCGCCGTGGCGGGGCTGATCGCGCCTGTTTTCAAGCCCCTTGGCCTGGGGGACTGGCGGATATGCACCTCCCTCATCAGCGGATTTATGGCAAAGGAGAGCGTTGTCTCGACGATGGAGATCCTGTTCGCGGGAGAGGTGACGTCCCTCCTCACGCCGCTTGCGGCGGCAACGATGATGGTGTTCAGCCTGCTCTATACGCCGTGCGTTGCTGCCATTGCATCGGTGAAGCGGGAGCTTGGCGGCAGGTGGGCGGTGTTTGTGGTGATAGAGCAATGCGCCATCGCGTGGGTTGCCGCGGGCCTTGTCCACCTGATTGGTCTGCTGATCGGCATAACATAAGAAGAAGCGATGAATCTTGCCAGCGTCATGATCCTGACAGGCATTATCGCGGTGATGATCGTTATCGTGATACATATGTGGAAAAACAGAGGGAACCCCTGCTGTAACTGCTGCAAAAAGGATTGCCCAACCCGCAGGACAAAGGAACAGGGGGACAACAAGGGGAAGCTTCCTTAGGCCCCGGTCTGGTGGCCGGTGTTCAGGATGACCACGGCCCCCAGCACCAGGGCGATGCCGATGACCCCCAGCACCGTAGGGGACTCCCCAAACACGGCAAAGCCAAGAACAGAGGCCACCACCGGCTCCACGGAGGCCATCACCGCCCCCTTGCCGGCCTCCTCGCTTTGCAGGCCCCAGGCGTACAGCAGGGATGGAAGAAAGCCGGATATGACGATCAGGCCCAGCCCGGTCAGAAGATTCTGCCCGCTTTCAAACACCGGGGCTGCGGGGCTGACACCCCATAGAATCAGCCCGCCGACGGCACACAGGCTCCAGCCGTAGGCGTTGATGGTGAACACATGATACCCCCGGTTTGACAGGCTCTTGGAGCAGATGCTGTAAAAGGCGTAGCCGATCCCGGCCAGCAGGCCGTATATCACCCCGGCGGTGCTGAGCTGGGAGTCCCCCTCCAGCAGGCCGGAGACCAGGCAGCACCCCACCACCGCGCACAGCAGCGCCCACAGCTTGCGCCGTGTGAACCGCTCGTGAAACACAAACAGGCTGATAACCATGACGAACACCGGCGCGGAATACATCAGGGTGCAGGCGGCGGACAGGCTGCTCAGGGCGATGGACTGGTAGTAGCAGTAGGTGAAAAACAGGGTGGACAAAATGCCGTAGCAGAAAAACAGCCATGCGTCCTTCCACCGTATTTTCAGCAGCTTCGGGTCTTTGCACAGGGCGCAGAGAATAAACAGGATCCCGCACCCGCTGGAGCGGATGATCAAAACCCCGGAGGACGGCACCCCCACCGCCTCCAGCCGCCGGGTGAACAGCCCAATAAGCCCCCAAAGCACCCCGGCGGCCAAAATAGAAGCATCACATTTTTTCATAAAAAACACCCTTTCCAAAGGCTAACAGATACAGGTTACATACATCTGCGAAAAATGTCAACCGGGAAAGGGTGTTTATTATATGGCGAATGCCGCAGTCAACTCAGTACAGCGAGGCGATGATGTCCACGCAGCGGTCGATGCCAAGCACGCCGCTGTCCAGGGCTATGTGGTAGTTTTGGATTTTGCCCCAGTCCATGTCGGTGTAGAACTGGTAATACCCGGCGCGGCGCTTGTCCTTGTCCCGCAGGCGCTTTTCCGGGGAGTCCTCCCGCTCGCCGTAGAGACGGACGATGCGGTCAGCCCGCTGCTCCATGCTGGCGTGGATGAACACGGTAAGGATGTCCGCCCGGCCCTGCAGAATGTAGTCCGCGCACCGGCCCACGATAACGCAGGATTCCTTTTCCGAGATCTCCAGTATCAGCTTGCGCTGCACCGTCCAGAGGTAGTCCTGCACGGACAGCCCGTTCAGGGAACGGTCAGAGAAGGCGTTGGCAAGCCAGCCCCCCTTGGGGGTGTACTCGCCCCGCTCCTGTATGTATTCCTTGGCGAGACCGCTCTCCTCCGCGATCTTCTCCAGCAGCTCGTTGTCGTAGCAGGGGATCCCCAGCTTTTCCGCGACGTGCTTGCCAATGGTTCGGCCACCGCTCCCAAACTCGCGGCTGATGGTAATGATTCTGTGTCCCATAATATCGACTCCTTCCTATATCGTAAATATCAATCTATTGCCTCTCTTCGTTATTAATTATACAATGGTTCTCCCCGCTTTGCAACAAAAACTTTTCCCCATCTCTTGAAACCTGCCGCCAATTCGGATATAATAGGAAGGCCCTGTATCCCTGCGGGTATGGTGGAATTGGCAGACACGCTGGATTTAGGTTCCAGTGGGCAACCGTGCAGGTTCAAGTCCTGTTACCCGCACCAGCTCAGAAAGCTCCTGAAGACGGTGGGGCCGCGCTTGCGCGGCCCCACGCGTCGGTCAGGGGCTTTCTTCGCTTCCACCTCGAACCCGCTGCGCTGGGCTTCGAGGTGGGGGAGACGTGGGTCGGGGAATCGCTGCGCTCTCCCCGTCCTGGGTGGGGCCGCGCTCACG
>JAJQFY010000172.1 GCA_021200935.1 Oscillospiraceae bacterium | reverse complement strand
CTGTTGGACTGGCCGTCGCCGTCGGCTTCGCCGTGGCCGCCGGGGCGGCAGTGGCGGTGGATTTGGCGGCGCCGGCGGTGCTGGTGGCTGTGGTTTCGCTCCGGCTGTCAGCGGCGGCTGGCGCTGCGCCGGTGTTATCCTGGGAATCGGTTTCGTCCTCCGTCTCGTCGTCCTCCTCTTGCTGCACCACATACAGGTCGTAAAGCCCGATAGAGGCTTCCGGGTCGCTTTCCGATAATTCCACAGGCTCCGTCTCCGTCTCCGGCTCCTCCGCAGGTTCAGGGGCAGGCTCCGGCGTGGCGGCAGGCTCCTGGGTGGCTTGGGCGGTTTCTTCCTCCACTATGGTATCGTCCCCGATCTCGCAGGCCGCCAGGGCCAGCGCCACAACCAGCGCCAGCAGCGCGGCGAGCAGCTTTTGTGCCGTTTTTGTCATCATTCGAGTTCAATCCTTTCCTTCCGTGGAACATGGAATGTGCGCGGGTGTGCTATGTTCTTTATGCGGTCATTATAGTCTCCGCCGCCCCGCGCCGCAATCAAACCTGACGAACGGCAGGGTTTTTGCCGTGAATTGCAGTTTCTTCCACAAAAAAGGGAGCCGTCCCTCCCGAGGCGGCTCCTGTCGGCGGCTTATCCGTAGAAGCGGGCGCACAGCAGCGCCAGAATGATCCACAGCACGATGGCTGCGGCCAGCAGAATCACAAGAACCAGCTCGATTTTTTTCCCGTGTTCCTTTACCCTGGGCCGGGTCTGTTTGATAATCAGCCCTATGATGGTCAGCGCCAGCAGCAGGCCGAAAAGGCTGCTGCATACTCTGACCAGGAAATAGAGAAACACGGTGGATAATCGGTCATAGATGATGGTTCCCGTTATGGCGTTCGTAAATACCGCCATGAAAATTCCCTCCTTCCTTGCCGTAATTCATAAACCCGCGCAGGTAATATGTGGTTTTATGGTTCACGCCAGCCCGTCCGGGTACACGATGGGGTAGACGATGTCGATGACCTCCTGTGGCGTGTCCAGCAGATACTTCTTGGAGAAAAGGCGGCCCTTGGCCTTGACGGTGAGATTGAAGCCCGTTTCGCCGCCCCATTCCGTGTAGTCCGTGGGGAAGTAGCGGCAGGTGGCGTTGCCGCTGTCTGTTATGATCAGCAGATAGGCGCTCAGCAACGAGTGTATTCCGTCGCTTTCAAAATACAGCTCCAGCTCCACGCCCTTCTTTCCGCCGTAAAGCTTGTTGCCGGCGTTCTCCCTGTCCGGGTATATAGACAGCTCAATGTAGCTGCTCTGCTGCACCATGGACGTGAACCAGCCATACTCCTCTGCCATGGCCTCCACTTCCCCTATGGTGGTCTCCGGCGTCAGGGACAGAAACAGGGAGGCGGTGGTGTTTTCCGCTGTGATTACCATGGAGTCTTCGTCCATATATTCGACTTCCTTGGCCCCAATATAGACCAGACCCAGGACGGTTCCAATTACGATGAAGAAAATGCCTACATCAGTGTGTATGGCGAAAAAGGATGTAATCCGGCGGCCCTGGAATTTGGGGCTGGAGACATACCAGGCAATGCCGAAAACGGCGGCAGCCAGGACAAATGGCCCCACGTTCCGAATGGCGGACAGAATGATGTCAGCGTTCATCCGCGCCCTCCTTTCACGCCAGCCCGTCCGGGTACACGATGGGGTAGGCGATGTCGATGACCGCCTGGGCCGTGTCCAGCAGATACTTGCTGGAAAAGAGCCTGCCCTTGGCCTTGATGGTGAGATTGAAGCCCGTTTCCCTTCCGTATTCCGTGACCTCTGTGGGGTAGTAATAGCAGGTGGCGGTGCCGTACTCCGTCTTGATCAGCAGGGTGGCGCTTTGCAGAACCTTGCTGTCCTCACCGTAGAAGGTCAGCTCCATGGTGACGCCATAGACAGCCGAGGAACTCAAATAGCTGCTCTCCTCCGGGTATATGTCTATCTCTGTGGTGTTGGAACCCTGGGCCTCCCAGGAAAAAGTATCCCAGCCGTATTCCTCCGCCATAGCCTCCGCCTCCTCTATGGTCAGGTCAGGGGTCAGCGCCAGAAACAGGTGGACGGGGGTGTTGGCGGCGGTAATGTCCATGGCGTTATCCTCCTGGCTCTGAACCCCCTGGTTGACGCCCCAGACCACGCCCGCGACAATCAGCACCGCGACAAATATAATGCCAATATCCCAGTAGATGATGATGAACGGCTCGTGGTTCTTCCGCTTCTCCCGGCCCTTGGGGCTGGTGATGTAAAGCACCGTCCCCAGCAGCACCACGGCCAGCAGGATGTTAAAAACAATGGCGACGATTTTCACTACAGTCGTAAGCTCCATGTCTGCACCTCACATTTTCCGCTCTACAATCAGCATGGCAATGAAATATACCGCCGCGCCGATGACAGCCGCCGCCATCAGCGCCCAGGACGCCGGGCCGTTTCCCATAAGCATGGCCGCGCCGTACATCCCGATGCCCATAATTTTGATGGTAAGGCTGGCCGCTGTGGCCCGGATTTGGGTCTCCCGCTCGTCTACGATGCCGTAGGTCTCCTCCCAGTCCGGCTGCTTCAGCCGCCGGTGATACAGCACCCCAGCCGCGCAGATGATGACGGAGCTTATCCGCTGGTAGGCGCCCCGACCCATTGCCAGGTCAACGATCAGCGCCATGATGGACACCGCGCACAGCGCCATCCAGAACCAGCCCCGATATTTATAGCCCTTGTTCATGCCTCTTCCTCCTCATAGAAAAATATGTCCTCGATTTGCCGGTCAAAGTACCGGGCCAGTTTAAAGGCCAGGACGATGGAGGGATTATACCGCCCCTTTTCCAGGGATATGATGGTCTGGCGGCTGACGCCCAGGGCCGCGGCCAGCTCCTCCTGCCTGATGCCCCGCTCCTTCCGAAGCTGTTCCAGGTTGTTTTTCACTCCGCGCCGCCGTCCAGCGGGGCGAGGCGTTCGTCTCCCGTCATTACGGCATCCTCCTTTCCATAGAAAAGTAAAGCTAGCTTGACATTATAGTATCATACCCATAGAAGAATGTCAAGCGAACTTTACAATTTTTCGCGATTTTCTTTCCGCCCATGCCCTTGACATCGGCGGCGAAAAACGATATAGTATAGAAGTGTCTCGCAGAGGGCCAATATCCGGGTGTTGCGCAGTTGGTAGCGCGCCTGCTTTGGGAGCAGGAGGCCGCAGGTTCAAATCCTGTCACTCGGACCAGTTTATGATAATCCGAACCGCATGAACCAAGTGGGGAATGGGTTCGGGTTTTTCATTTCCTTTATCTCCCGGCAAATCACTCCGATGGCGTCACAAAGCCAGTAAAATTTTTGTATAATTGATAATTGCATAACCAAAAACTATTTACTTTTGGGCTTTAGTATTGTAAAATGTGACGCAGGGAGGGATGCTGTATGAACAAATCTAACCGCAAACCGCGCAATGAGCTGATGTATGATGCTATCCTGTCGCTGAAGGACAGGGAGGAGTGCATAAAATTTTTTGACGACCTATGCACCGTGACGGAGCTTCAGGCCATGGAGCAGCGCTTTCAGGTGGCCTGGCTGCTGAACCAGGGCATGATATATAACGAGATCCTCCAGGTGACGGGGGCCTCCAGCGCCACCATCAGCCGGGTCAAGCGGAGCCTGGAATACGGCCACGACGGCTACGCCTCCGTCTTTGAGCGCCTGGCCCCGGAAAAGCCCCAGGAGCCGGAGAACGCGGGGGAAATTTCGGAAGAATAGGAGAGATGCGGAATTGTCAACAAAACGCTCCAACAAAAAGTTGACAAATTCCGTCCTGTGACGTACAATTTAATATAGAATTTTCTGTGAAAGGGGCTTGACAGGGATGCTGAACGGTGCCACAATCTTCACGGCACGGCACGGCACGGCACGGCACGGCACGGCACGGCACGGCACGGCAC
>JAJQFY010000240.1 GCA_021200935.1 Oscillospiraceae bacterium | reverse complement strand
GTTTCTCGCGGGGCGAATGTCAATACACGGGAAAAATGTTTGTAACATTCGTGAAAGCCCGCCGGGGGCGGGCTTTGCTTTTTTGGCGAAGTATCCAATCGGTTTAGGGGACGAAGCGGTAGCCCAGGCCCCGGACGGTCTGAATGTACTTGGGGTGGCTGGGGTCGTCCTCGATTTTATTGCGAAGGCGGTTGATATACACGACAATGGCGCTGTCGTCCACCATGGTGCTGCCCCATATCAGGTCATACAGGGAGGACTTGGAGAAGATGCGGTTGGGATTGTCCAGAAACAGCTTCATAATGGCGCTCTCCTTGGCGGAGAGGGCAAGCTCCGACCCGTTTTTAAACAGCTTCAGGGTCTCGTTGTCGAAGCGGAAGGGGCCGGCCTCGATGGGGATGTTGGCGCCGGAGGTGTGACTGCGGCGAATCAGGGCCTTCACCTTGGCGGCCAGGGTGACAGGATTGAAGGGCTTGGTAATATAGTCGTCCGCGCCGATTTCCAGGCTGTAGAGCATATCCACGTCCTCTGTGCGGCCACTGACTACCATGACGGGGATGTGGTTCCCCTTCTCCCGCAGGAGGCGGACGACCTCAAACCCGTCCATGCCGTCCAGGTTAATGTCCAGCAGAATTACGTCAAAGGCTTCTGCGGCAACCTGGTTGATGGCCTCCTGGCCGGAGGCCACGGCGACGGATTGGATTCCGCTGCTGGTAAGTACCTTATCCAGTGTGTTTCGGACGGCGGCGTCGTCCTCTACGATCAGGGCTTTTGGAGACATGATGTGTTCCTCCTCTTTTCATCTGCTCTTCTTTTTGTGCGGGGAAGTTTTGGGTTGACAAGACACGGCGTTATATTTTAAAATTGTTATACGCAAATTTTTGACGACCGCATACCATAGTTCAGTTTATTATACATTATTTTTTCCAAAAGTTCAACAATATAATGAGGTTTCTATAATATGAATCGGAAGAAATTTTTAACATTTGGCGCGGTAGCCCTGGCCGCCGCGCTGGTCATCGGGGGGCTGGTGCAGCTTCGCTCCGTATATGAGCGCTACCGTTTGGAAACGCTCAGCGACGAGAGCCGCCAGCTCAACAGCGTTATCACCAGCAGCGGGCGGGGCGTTCAGTGGCGGATGGAGGGCTATGTGGCCAAGGCCGCCGCGGTGGTGAACACGGACGCCTTCCGCGTGGCGGAGGAGGAATACGAAGGCGGCGACGACGGCAGCATGGAAATTATCCTCTCCCAGCGCGACCTGCGGGTGGCGGAGATTGAGTATAATGTGGCGGCGGTGTACGACAGCGCCAGGCAGTTTATCGCCGCCTCCGACAGCAATTTTCCGCAAAGCCTGGGCCAGGACGTGAGCCTTGGGGAGAACATGGCTATTCGTGTCGATGAGGAGGGGATGTGCTGGTTTATCTTCTCGGCGGAGTCGGACGGGGGCTACTATTACGAAATGGCGGTGCTGGTTCAGGAGCTGTTTGAAAACAGTGTGGAATCGCTGCACGTTGGGCAGGATGGGTACCTGTTTTTGCTGGACGACAGCATGACCTTCTTCGGCTGTAGCTGGAATGACGGAACCCTTTTCGACGGCATGGAGAGCTTTCTGGCGGCGCATCCCGACGTGAGCGTCCAGGCCATGGAGGAGATTTCTCAGACCGGGGCGACCATGCCGGAGGAATACAGCGTCTACTCCTACCAGTGGGACGGCGCCCAGCGCGAGAGCGAGACCCTGGTGGTGCTGTGTCAGGTGGAGCTGGGGGACGGGGCGCTGGTGCTGGGCGCGGCGGTGAATTTCCGGGAATTTGACTTCCGGCTGACCCAAACCCTGCAGCAGGTGCCCGTTGCCACCATGCTGGTGCTGGCGGGGGTGCTGGTGCTGATTTCCCTGGTGGCCGCCATGTTCATCACCAACCGCAAAAACGCCATGGAAATGGTGATTTTGAAGGAGAAAAACGAGGTGATGGAGGAGCTGAACCGGCAGCAGCAGAGCCTGGCCCACACAGAGCGGCTCCAGCAGCTTGGGGTTATGACCTCCGGCATTGCCCATGAGTTTAATAACCTTCTCACGCCTATTATGAGCCAGAGTATGCTCCTGCTGGAGGAAATGGCCGGGCAGGAGGAGTCCCCTCAGTTTGAGAGCGCCCTGGATATATATGAGGCGTCGGAAAAGGCCAAGGGCATCGTCAAGCGAATGTCCGATATGAGCAAAAAGGAGATAGACCGGCCCGCCTGCCCCGTGGAGGTGCGGGGGCTTCTGGAAAAGACGGCCAACCTGGCGTCTATGGCGAAGGACCCCCACATTCAGCTTGTGATAGACGCGGAGGAGGGAATGTACGTCAGCGGCGACGAGCGGCTTCTGATGCAGGCGCTTTTAAATCTTTGCATTAACGCCTGTCAGGCCATGGGCGAACAAGAGGGTACCCTGACCCTTTCCGCCAGGCCGGAAATGCGCTCCGGGCTTTCCTGTGTGTGCATAGAGGTCAGCGACACCGGGCCGGGCATCCCGGAGGACCTGATTGGCTCTATTTACGACCCCTTCTTCACCACCAAGGGGGAGCGGGGGACGGGCCTGGGCCTTGCCATCTGCCAGAAAATCGTGGAGGCCCACAAGGGTACCATTGCCGCCGCCAACCGCCCGGAGGGGGGCGCGGTGTTCTCCGTCCGTCTGCCCCTGGGTAAGGGGCCGATGGAGCTGGAGGAATAATTTTCAATACTAAAAATACCCACTGTCAGATCCGCAGAGGATGACAGTGGGTACTGTTCATTAGAGAAGAAATCTTTATTCATCATTTAGCAGTTGCTCAACCTGGTCTTTACGCTCAAACAGAACACATCCGCCGATGTGATCTTCTGTCAACACACCTCCATCCCGCAATGCCGAGAATAGCTTTGAATGCAGTGCTTCACGGATAGAAGTCTCCTTAACGTTGATGTCGGAGTACGGAGAGAGGGGACAAGGCTCCGCGCCGCCATGAGAATTGATGTGAAAGAAGCCCCTTCCCGCTGCCAAACAGCCGCCGGATCTTTTCTCATCGCCGGGGAATGAAATAAACAGCATTTCAGGGTATGCCTCCCTCAGCTTTTTGACATTGGCGTCCAAAACCAGCCGCTCTGCGTCCTGAGGCGCAAGATCCTGGCTTCCATTTGCAGCGGGAATATACTCCACAAAAAATACGACCTTGCACCCGCGCTCTTGCAGGACAGAGATAAAATCATCGGATGTAACTTCATCCAGATTGGATGTAGTGACCGTGATCGAAGCACCAAAAGGAATATGGTCTTTTTTCAGCGCATCCATTTTGGAGATCAGACACTGATAAATGCCCGTACCCCGCCGCCTGTCTGTCTCCATCCTCTCGCCTTCGATGCTGAACACCGGAACCAGGTTGCGTGCTTTGTCAAAAAGCTGCATATAGCTATCATTCATCAGCGTGCCATTTGTGAACACAGGAAAAAGAATATCGGGGATATTTGCAGCAATCTGCAGCACATCCTTGCGTATCAACGGTTCCCCGCCGACTAAGACGATAAAGCTTATGCCTAATTCCTTTGCTTCCGTAAAGACTTTTTTCCAGTCATCTGCGGAAAGCTGTGAGGTCGCCTTTTCATCCGAGCAGGAGTTCACCTCTCTGGCAAAGCATCCGGCACAGTGTAAATTACAGTTGCTTGTGATGCTCGCAATGAGAAACGCCGGCATATGTTCTCCGTTGCTCTCCAGCTCCGCACGGCGCTTAGATGCCGCCTTGCTTGCCAGCGCAAAGCGCGCCATGAAAATGCTCTCGCGTGGATCCTTTAATGTGGCTCTGACGGCGCCCTGCACGATATTTTCCACACCGCTTACGAGATATTCTTCCAAAACGAATGAATTATCTGCCATGATATTACTTCCTTGTATTATAAAGTAGTAGTTTATAAAGCCCCACTCCAAGGGCTGTGCTA